>CAZVRM010000153.1:0-4469 GCA_964629605.1 uncultured Oscillospiraceae bacterium | reverse complement strand
CGGATGTCGGCAGGCACCAGTGCGCCGCCGGTTGCCCAGGCGATGTGGGTGGAATTGGCCAGTTTTTCATCGGTCAGACCCATGTTCTCGCACCAAGCCTTGCCCTTGGCGCTCTTGAGCAGTTCCACAGGCCCCTGGAAGGAGGCGCAAGCCGAAGGCTCCAGGAAGATGTCCTGACTTTCCAGCAGCGCACGCATAAACACATACAGCTTGGGGTCGGAAATGGTAACTTCGCCGGCCAGCAGGGGTTCCATCACCTTGCCCACAAAACCGGAAGGACGGCCAACGGCCAGTCCATCGGCCTCGGTCAGACCGGTCAGCCCCAGATCCTGCACGCAGATCTGACTGTGCAGGCCGGTAGCCATACCTGCCAGCATACAGGGCGCCTGGGTCGGCTCGGAAAACAGGATTTGCACGTTGTCGCCATAGACCTGCTTCAATCCAAAGGCCACACCGCCGGGAGCGCCGCCCACGCCGCAGGGGATGGTCACCAGCAGAGGATGATTTTCGTCCACCGTAATACCCTGTTCCTGCAGCTGGCTCTGCAGCCGCAGCGCGGCCACGGCATAGCCCAAAAACAGGTTTTTGGAATTCTCATCATCCACAAAATAGCTCATGGGGTCGGCATCCGACTGGGCACGCCCCTGTTTGACAGCCTCGCCGTAGTCGGCCTCGTACTCGATGACCTGCACGCCGTGGGAGCGCAGCAGCTCCTTTTTCCACTGTTTGGCGTCCACGCTCATATGGACGATGACCTTGTAGCCCACCGCCGCCGAAGCGATGCCGATGCTCAGACCCAGATTGCCGGTGGAGCCCACCTGCACGGTGTATTTGCTGAAAAACTCCCGCATTTCGGGGGATGCCAGTTTGGAATAATCGTCGGTCTCCTGCAGCAGACCGGCCTCCATGGCCAGCTCCTCGGTGTGCTTGAGCACCTCATAAATGCCGCCCCGAGCCTTCACCGAGCCGGCAATGGCCAGATGACTGTCCTGCTTGAGCAGCAGCTTGCCGGGAATGACGGCTTCAAACCGCTCCGCCAGCAGCTTCTGCATGGCAGGAATGGGAGTCAGCGGGGATTCGATGAGGCCGCCCCGGGGTTCGGTCTCGGGGAAACAGGATTGAATGAAGGGGGCAAACCGGGCAAGCCGCGCCTCGGCATCCCGAATGTCCTCTATGCCCAGGGGCATATCAGTCAACCCGGTCTTTACCGGCTGCAGCTTGGGATTGAACCACAGAACCTCCTCCGCGGCTGCCACCTGGGACAGTACGGGGTCTTTTTCCAGCAGATGCTTCATGTTGGCTGCTCCTTTCCAAATCAGAAGTTGTCGCCGCGCTCCTGACGCAGCTCGCCGTCGTAATGCTTGTAAAGTTTCCCTTTTTCGTCCTCAAAGTAGAAGGTCTGCAGATTGCGCTCGGTGCCGTACAGGGTCATATCGGGTGCCAGTTCCCGCGCCTTGTCCAGCGCGCCCTTGTTGCGGGTGGTGATGAGGTTATAGCCCCGGCGGCAGCGCTCCAGCCAGAAGAACTCATAGTTGGGTGCCTGCAGCACACGATTCTGCAGGTCAGACAGGGTCTTGACGCCGGCCTTCTCGCACCATTCCAGATTCATGCGGTACAGCTTCTGGGGCAGCTTGCCGGTGGTATTGGGGTCGTTGTCCCAATAGACCCTCATGGCCTTTTGTCCCTTCTGCATGGCTACAAAGGCGCGGCTGTGACCGTCGGTGAGCACCTTTCTGCCGTCACCGAAATCATAGACCGGCAGGGGCTCGAACCCGGCAAACTCCTCTGTCATGGTTTTTTCCCGGACGGCCTCCAGCTTGCGCTGATTCAGATAGAGCTGGCTGACGCCCAGCTCTTCAATATTCACTTCAAAAGTCTGCATCTATTAACACTCCGTAAATAGGTAGATTTGTTCAATACTATATTATAACAGATTGTGGCTCCTGCCGCAAGCGATGGGACAAATTTGAAGGAAATCCTAAGAATTTCTACAGAAATCTTCCCCTTTTGATAGGGTTGTGGTATACTGTTGCGAGGAAAGGACGGTGGTTCTATGCGGAAATGTCTGCTCTGCGGTGAAGAAATGGTAGAAAACGGCTATCTGGTCACCGGCGATAAGCTTGCGCCCTATGTGACCATCAAGGGCGGCAGCAAAACCTATGACGGTCAGCGTCCCAAGGTCGCCGTCTGCCCCAAGTGTGGAGAGCTCTCCCTGTATGTGGAGGCCGATCCAAAAGAAGGCTATTTCTTTTAAGAGGAGAACACCATGCTGAACACCCTTCCGGCATCTTTGCGCGTGTTTTTACAGGACAAATCGTTTACCCGCAATACCACCGGCCTGTCGGGCGCGGGGGTGTGGATGGCTGATGATCGGGTGCTAAAGATCGCACCCGACGACAGCGTTTCCCGGCGGGAAATTGAAATGATGACCTGGCTGCAGGACAAGCTGCCTGTGCCCAGGGTTCTCCACACCGCTGTGGAAAAGGGCACTTCTTACCTGCTCATGTCCCGTCTGCCCGGCGTGATGTGCTGCGATGCGCGGTACATGACCCGGCCTGATGTACTGGTCAAACTACTGGCAGAGGGTCTGCAGCAGCTGTGGCGGGTGGATACCCGGGACTGCCCCTGCCGGTTTTCTCTGGATGACCGGCTGCTGCTGGCCGAGGACAATGTGCGCCACGGCCGCTGTGAGGTGGAAAACGTAGAGCCCGACACCTATGGCGAAGGCGGCTTCCGGGATCCCGCGCACCTGCTGCAATGGCTGAAGGAGCACCGCCCGCCCATGGATCCGGTGCTGTCCCACGGGGATTTTTGCCTGCCCAACCTGTTTTTGCAGAATGATCGGGTGTCCGGCTATCTGGATCTGGGCTTTTGTGCGGTCGCTGACCGCTATCAGGACATCGCCCTGTGCTATCGCAGCCTGCTGCACAACGCTGACGGCACCTATGGCGCGGCCTACCCCAACATCCACCCCGACCGGCTGTTTGTCGCGCTGGGTATCAAACCCGACTGGGAAAAAGTGCGGTATTACCGCCTTCTGGACGAATTATTTTAAAAAGATACAGAGGAAACGAGCATGGAACAATTATTGGAAGAACTGCTGGAAGCCAGCCAACCCTACACCAACAACGGCAAGCTTGCCGATTATATCCCTGAGCTGCTGAAGGCCGACCCCAACGCCTTGGGCATTTATGTGATGCGCCCCGACGGCAAGCGCAGTTGGGCTGGTGACTGCACCCAAAAGTTCACCATTCAGAGCGTGGTCAAGCCCATTTTGCTGCTGCTGGCGCTGATGGACAACGGCATTGATGTGGTGCGCTCCCACGTGGGCGTTGAAGCCACCGGCAAGCCCTTTGACGCCATCAATGCCATCAACACCAACGAAAAGGCGCTGTACAGCGAGCACCTCAACCCCATGGTCAACATGGGCGCCATTCTGATGTGCACCTTGATCCACGGAGATACCTATGAGCAGAAGTTCCAGCGCCTGCTGGAGCTCACCCGCAAGCTGGCCGACAACCCGGACATCGTGGTGGACGAGGCGGTTTATCAATCGGAAAAGTCCACCGGCAGCAAAAACCGCGCCCTGGCCTATCTGCTCAAGACCTACGGCATGATTCAGTGCGACGTGGAAGAGGTACTGGATTGCTATTTCCGCGCTTGCTCCATTCAGGTGACCTGCAAGGATCTGGCCCGCATCGGTGCTGTTCTGGCCAACCGCGGCCGTGCGCCCGGCTCGGACGAGCGGCTCTTCCCCGCCAAGTTTGCCCAGTATGTCAACGCCATCCTGCTGACCTGCGGCATGTACGACGGCTCGGGCGATTTTGCCGTGCGGGTAGGCATCCCGGCAAAGAGCGGCGTGGGCGGCGGCATCATGGCGGTGGTTCCCACCCGCATGGGCATCGGCATTTTCGGCCCCGCTCTGGACAAAAACGGTAACAGCGTTGCCGGCATCCGCCTGCTGGAAGAGTTCAGCCACCGGATGTATTTGAGTATTTTCTGATAAAAAATCGCCGCATTTGAGCGGAGTTTATAAAACAGTGAAGGCCGACCTATGGTTTCGATCATAGGTCGGCTTTTTGTAGTATATACCTGTTGAGGAAAGGCTCCCTTGCGTAAAGGGAGCCTTTGGTGCGGCTGTTCGACAAACTTGAATTTGCTAAGATAAATGTTTCTTCATTAGTATGTACAGTGTTTTTTATCATCATCGAGTAAAGAAATCTCTTTTTTCAGAGCGTAATGGTGAGCAAACTCTTTATCTTCATATGAGTGATTGTTAATTACAATCGCATTTTTGTACCGCGGTCTCACATGTAAATGTAAATGAGGATTGGGTGTGGTTTCTTTATAAAAATTATTAAGCAAACAACTCCAATTACTTAACTCCGCTCCTAATACTTCTTTATAGACGTATTCTAATCTATCTATGATTGTTTTCAATTCAATCCACTCAGAAATATTTAGTTCTG
>CAZVRM010000152.1:0-4491 GCA_964629605.1 uncultured Oscillospiraceae bacterium | reverse complement strand
GTGCCCCGGCCGATCTCGTCCAGGATCAGCAGACTGCGGGAGGTGGCATATTTCAGAATATCGCCCACCTCGTTCATCTCCACCATAAAGGTGGAGCGGCCTGCGAACAGGTCGTCGGACGCGCCGATGCGGGTGAACACCCGGTCACAGATGCCGACGCGTGCGGTCGCCGCCGGCACGAAAGAGCCGATCTGTGCCATGATGACGATCAGTGCCACCTGCCGCATGAAGGTGGACTTACCGGCCATATTGGGGCCGGTGATGATGTAGACCCGGTCGTCGCCGCAGTTGAGCAAAGTATCGTTGGGAACGAACAGCTCGCCCTCCAGCACCTGCTCCACCACCGGATGACGACCGTCCTTGATGTCGATCACGTCGGTGTCGTCCATGTCGGGCTTGACGTAGTGATTCTGCTGGGCAACCTTTGCCAGCGAGCACAAAACGTCCACGCAGGCGATACTGCGGGAGGTCTTTTGCAGGCGCTCCACCTGAGCGGCGATGGACTCGCGCACCTGGGTAAACAGCTGATATTCCAGCGCCGTCAGACGGTCGCTGGCAGAGAGCACCTCACCCTCCAGCTCCTTCAATTCGGGCGTGATGTAACGTTCGCAGTTTGCAAGGGTCTGCTTGCGGATGTAATCTTCGGGGATGGAGTCGGCGTGCACCCGGCCACATTCAATATAGTAGCCGAACACCTTGTTGTAGCCCACCTTCAGCTTGGTGATGCCGGTGCGCTCCCGCTCCTTCTGCTCGATGGCTGCCAGACGGGCGTTGCCGCCTCCCAGCAGGTCGCGGAGACGGTCGGCCTCCTCATGGAAGCCGGGACGGATCAGACCGCCCTCCCGGACAGAGAAGGGAGGCTCGTCCACCATGGCAGAATCGATCAGCGCACCGATGTCCTCCAGCGTGTCCAGCTGGTCATACAGCTGCCGCAGCAGAGGGGTATCCTGTCCCTGCAGACAGTCCCGCAGCTCGGGCAGACGGGCGCACACCTGCCACAGGGATCGCAGATCCCGGCCGTTGGCAGAGCCGTACACGATGCGGCTGGCGATGCGCTCCATGTCGTTGACACCGCCCAGCAGCTTTTCGATGCGCTCCCGCAGCAGAAAATCGTTCACAAAGGTTTCCACCGCACTCTGGCGGCGGGTGATCTGTGCCACGTTCAGCAGGGGCTTTTCCAGCCACTGGCGCAGCATACGGGCGCCCATGGCGGTGCGGGTCTTGTCCAGCACCCACAAAAGGCTGCCCTTTTTCTCGCCGCCGTGGAGGCTGGCCGTCAGCTCCAGATTGCGCCGCGCGGTGTAATCCAGCTCCATGAACTGGCTCATGCTGTAGATCTGCAGCTGGGAAATATAGGAAAGATCATTTTTCTGGGTTTCATGCAGATAGGACAGCAGACCGCCCACCGCCCGGAGCAAAAGCTCCTGTTCGGCAGGAATTTCCTGACTGGGGAACTGCTTTACAGCTGCCTGTTTTGCAGTCTCTTCCAGGAATCTCCACTCCCCTGCCCGCTCGGCGTAGGCATTGAGGCGATCCTTTACAAAGGTCAGAATCTCGCCGCAGCTGTAAGCGCCGTCGGACAGCAGCAGTTCCCGGGGCGAAAACCGGCCAAGCTCACTCAGGACCTCGGCCTGCACCGCAGAGCCGTTCAGCTGGGTGCCGAACACCTCGCCGGTGGAAATGTCGCAGAAGCACACGCCTGCACCACGGGTGTCCATGTAAACCGCACCGATAAAGTTGTTGCGGGTCTCCTCCAGCATGGAGCTTTCCAGCACGGTACCGGGGGTGATCTTCCGGATGATCTCCCGGCGCACCAGACCCTTGGCCTGCGCCGGGTCTTCCATCTGCTCGCAGATGGCCACCTTGTAGCCCTTGGCCACCAGACGGGCAATATAGCCCTCGGCGCTGTGATAGGGCACGCCGCACATGGGCGCACGCTCGGCCTGTCCGCAGTCCCGGCCGGTAAGGGTCAGATCCAGCTCCCGGGACACCGTTTTTGCGTCTTCAAAGAACATTTCGTAAAAGTCGCCCAACCGATACATCAAAATGCAATCCTGGTTATCGTTTTTTACGTCCAGATATTGCTGCATCATGGGTGTAAAGCCCTTTTCCTTGATGGCTTCCAGGGACTTTTTCCTGCTCATTTTATCACCTTCCCGAACAGCGCCACGGTGGAGGAACGCTCGATCTCCACCTGTACGGTCTGTCCGATCAAATCTTCGCTGCCGCAGATGTGCACCAGCTTAAAGCCCTCGGTACGGGCGGTCAAATCATAATTGGGGTCTTCGCTGACGCCGTCCACCAGCACCTCCAGCGTTTTGCCCACATATTCGGCATTTTTCTCACGGGAGATACGGTTCTGGACAGCCAGCAGCTTATCAAACCACTTCTGCTTTTCCTGTCGGGTGGCAGGGTCGGGCATGGTTGCCGCACGGGTGCCCTCGCGCCGGGAGTAAATGAAGGTGAACAGCGAGTCAAACCGCACCTTTTCCAGCAGAGCGATGGTCTCGTCACACTCCTCCTCGGTCTCACCGGGGAAGCCCACGATGATGTCGGAGGTGATGGTCAGATCGGGCATCCACTTGCGGGCGCTTTCCACCAGTTCCAGATAATGCTCCACCGTATAGCGGCGGTTCATCTCCTTCAGAACGCGGTCAGAGCCGCACTGCACCGGCAGATGGATGCTGTGGCAGACCTTTTCACACTTTGCCATGGTTTCGAACAGGCGGGGGCTGGCATCCTTGGGATGGCTGGTCATAAAGCGGATGCGGAAGTTGCCGGGAACGGCGTTGCACCGTTCCAGCAGACCGGCAAAATCGGGGAAATCCTCCTGATCCAGACCGTAGGAGTTGACGTTCTGACCCAGCAGGGTGATGTCCTTATAGCCCTTGGCCACCAATTCTTTCAGCTCGGCAATGACCACGTCGGGATGGCGGCTGCGCTCTCTTCCGCGCACATAGGGCACGATGCAGTAGGAGCAGAAGTTGTTGCAGCCGTACATGATGGACAGCCAGGCGCTGGGGCCTTCCTTTCGCACGGGGGGCATACCGTCCCAGATGCGGCCTTCGCCGGAAATGTCAAACACCCGCTTTTTCTGGGTGATGCGGCGATAGAGCAGCTGAGGGAACTGCCACAGGGCGTGGGTGCCGAAAACAATGTCCACATAGGGGTAGCTCTTCTTGATTTTCTCGGCCACCTGGGGCTGCTGAGGCATACAGCCGCAAACGCAGATGACCATATCGGGGTTTTCCTTTTTATAGTGGGAGGTCTGACCCACGTTGCCGAAGACCCGCATTTCGGCGTGTTCCCGGATGGCACAGGTGTTGAAGATCAGCACGTCGGCCTTTGTTTCGTCATCGGTCAGGCCAAAGCCCATGTCGATGAGCATACCGCGGATCAGCTCGCTGTCGGCCTCGTTCTGCTGGCAGCCAAAGGTCACCACACAGCCCATGGGCTGGCGGGCCAGACGGTCGTGATAGCTCTGGCGCACACGCTGGGCATAGTCCAGCTGAATGTTTCGTTCTTCCTGGGTCAGTACAATCTTTTCGCGGCTCATAATGCCTCCAAATATCGATAAAAATTCACATTATATTGTACCATGAAGGCTTATAAAACGCAAGAAAAAAACGGGACGTCCGGGAGGCCGTCCCCTACGTTTTTCGCCTGCCACAGGCCGTAGGGGTCGGCGTCCTCGACGACCCGTCTTGTTTATTTCAGCAGCAGTCCCTCGTCGGTGATCTCTGCCGTGGAAAAGCGCACCCCGGCCTTCTCCAGCAGGGCGTTCAGACCGCTGTCCACAGCGGAAAACACATTCTGCGGCAGTCCGGACAGGGAAAAGACCTTCTCCCCCACCGTCAGCATCACCGGGATCAGATGCAGGCCGCTCTGATCGGCACTCAGCGAAAACATCGCTTCCACCTCCACCGTCCGGGGCAGCATCTGCAGCATCAGCTCCCGCTTGACGCCCAGCTCCACGCCCTGCTCCTTCAGATAGCTTTTCAGCTTGGCGCGGCTCATGTCAAAGGACAGGCTGAACAGCCCGTCGTCGAAGGATACATCCAGATCCTCCGCCGGGAAATTATCCGGCAAAAACGCCCCCAGCTGCCCCTCCAGCGCGTCCTCCGTCAGCAGAAATCCGGTGTTTTGCGCTGGGAAGTCCTGCGACTTTACAGTTTCTTCTTCCACAGGCATTTCCGCCGTATGTTCCCCTTCCGGCACCGTCTTTTCGGTTCGCAGCACCGGAACGTGTTCCTGCGCGATGGCAACGATGGGCTTGTCGATGGTGACGCTGATCAAAAGGGCTGCACTGCAGGCCAGACACAGCCCCATTACCGCCAGATAACCGTATTCCGAAAGATAATTTTTCAGTTTCATGGTTCTCCCCTCCTGCAGAGAGGATATGCGTCAAAGCACAAAAAAAGCACTGCCGCAGCAGTGCTCAGCGTGTCAAAAAAGTCAGATTTGTGTTTACCAAAGGACACGGGCCGCTGA
>CAZVRM010000151.1:0-4508 GCA_964629605.1 uncultured Oscillospiraceae bacterium | reverse complement strand
ACACAGATTACGGCCAAAAACAATCCTGTAGGGGCCGCTGTCCTCAGCGGCCCGTGTCCTTTGGTAAACACAAATTTGACTTTTTTGACACGCTGAAACGGCCGTAAGGCCGTTTTTCATTTAGCGGAATACCTTCCAGTCATCCAGACGCAAAAGGATAGGCGTGGTGTCACTGGTGTCGATGCAGCACCAACTGTCGGTTTTGAAAATCTCTCCCGGCGTTCCGTAAAAGCCGGTGGGGGTGTGTCCGAACAGCACCATGGTATCGCCGCCGAAATAGCGGTCGGAATGGGACGGACGGTGCCAGAGCAATTCCTCCCGAGTATAGTCTGAAAGCCGCTTTCCGGAGCTGAAATTGCCCAGTCCGGCGTGGGTCAAAACGTAAGTGATACCATGGACTTCTGCTGCATCATACAGCGGCATTTCCTGCAGATATTCCAGCAGCAGCTCAGCCCGCTGAGGATAGCGACGCACCAGCTGCTTGAGCGCAGTCAATGTTGGCTGTGCGCCGTTGGTAAGCATGGTGGAAAGGATTCCCAGATTTTCTTCGGTCATATGGTTTTCCGCATCTTCTTCAATGGGAGTAAGCAAAAAATCGCTGGCAGACAACAGCATTTCTTCGTGGTTCCCCAACAGATGGATGATGTTGTATTGTTCCATTATCCACAAAAGCAGCTCCAGCCCATGCTCGCCCCGGTCAATGGAATCGCCCAGCACGAACAGGGTGTCCTCCGGGGAAAATTTGGCTTGCTGCAGGAGCATCTGCAGCCGGGAAAGGGGAATCCCGTGCAGGTCAGAAGTCACATAAATCATGGCATTCCCTCCTTTTCAAATGGTTGGATGTATTTATATAGCATAAAAACACAGAAAAAGCAAGGATTTTCGCTGAAAATAGAAAGGATGCCGCGAAATGCGGCATCCTTTTGTGATAAAAATGGAATTGCTTTAGAACAGGGGGACAACAGCGCCTTCGTAGGTCTTCTCGATGAACTCCTTCACCTCGGCAGACTCCAGAGCCTTGACCAGAGCCTTGATGCCTTCGTCGTTTTCCTTGCCTTCCTTGACGGTCAGCACGTTGACGTAAGCTTCGGCGGCAACACCGTCAGCGGCCTCCACGGCAACAGCCTGGGAAACCTTCAGACCGGCGTCGATGGCGTAGTTGCCGTTGATAACGGCCATGTCAACATCCTTCAGCGTGGTGGGCAGCAGCTGAGCTTCCAGCTCCACGATGTCCAGATTCTTGGGGTTGGCAACGATGTCATCCTTGGTGGCATCCAGACCGACGCCATCCTTCAGGGTGATCAGGCCTTCCTGCTGCAGCAGCTGCAGAGCGCGAGCCTCGTTGGAGGGATCGTTGGGAACAGCGATCTGAGCGCCGTCAGCCAGAGCGTCGATAGAAGCGGTCTTGCCGGCGTACAGGCCGAAGGGCTCGTAGTGGATGCCGGCCACGCTCACCAGATGGGTGCCGTGCTCGCCGTTAAAGGTGTTCATGTAAGTGATGTGCTGGAAGTAGTTGGCATCCAGATCGCCGTCTTCCACAGCAGTATTGGGAACCACATAGTCGTTGAACTCCTGGATCTCCAGCGTGTAGCCATCCTTGGCCAGAACTTCCTTGGCAACTTCCAGAATCTCGCAGTGGGGAGCGGGGGTAGCGCCGACCTTGATGGTCTTGTTGCCGGAATTACCGCAAGCGGTGAGGGACAGAGCCAGAACCAGGGCCAGAGCCAGTGCAAAGAACTTTTTCATGTTGATTTCTCCTTCTTTTTTATAAAAATGTTTTATTTATTGATTCGTTTGTCGGTCTTGATGGTAAGGCGGGTACCGATGGACTGGATGATCTGTACCAGAATCACCAGAATGATGACGGCCACATACAGAACGATGACCTGGTTGCGTGCATAACCGCGCATCAGTGCGGTGGAGCCCAGACCGCCGCCGCCGATAGCGCCTGCCATGGCGCCGTAGCTGAGGATGGTAATGGAAGCGTTGGTTGCGCCGTTGATGAGGCCGGGCTTACATTCGGGCAGCATGACCTTGGTGATGATCTGCCAGGTGGAGCAGCCCATGGACTGTGCGGCCTCGATAACACCCCGATCCATTTCACGAAGGCTGGCTTCCACCAGTCGGGCAACATAGGGTGCAGCGGCTACTGTCAGGGGAATGATGGTGGCGGTGGTACCAATGGTAGTTCCCAGAATCAGTCGGCTGAGGGGGAAGACCAGAACCATCAGGATCAGGAAGGGGACAGACCGCAGCAGGTTGATGATGGTGTTGAGCACCTTCATCAGCACCGGGGGCAGGGGGCGGATGCCCTCTTTTTCACCGGTGACCAGCAGAACGCCCAGGGGCAGGCCGATCACATAGGCAAAAAAGGTGGCAGTCAGAGGGGCGTACAGGGTCTCCCATACGATAAAGAGCAGGTTGGGGATGTCCGACAGGTATTCCAGCTGCTCGGCCACCTTGACGATGCCCAGATTTTCAAAAAAGACGGTCAAAGACTCAAGCATGGTAATCCTGCACCTCCTCTACCGAAATATCCCGCTGGGAGCGGATGTAGGCCAGCGCCTTTGCAGCTTCGTTTTCATCGTCGGGCAATCCTAACAGCATGGTGCCGAAGGCCTTACCGTCAATATTACGGGTGTCAGCACCCAAAATGTTGGCCTTCACGCCGCAGTCGATAGCCAGACTGGCGATCAACGGCTGATAAGCGGTGCCGCCGTTGAAGGCCACGCGGATCACACGGCTGCCCTTGAGGGTGTGCAGTTCGGGCATTCCGCCGGGATAGACCAGTCGGCGTCCGGCTTCCGATTTGGGGTTGGAGAAGACTTCTTCCACCGTGCCGCTTTCTGCCACGGTTCCCTGATTGAGAATGACCACCTTGGAGCAAACCTCCTCGATGACCTTCATATCGTGGGTGATGATGACTACGGTAACGCCCAGCCGCTTGTTGATGTCCCGGATCAGCGAAAGGATCTCGCGGGTGGTTTTGGGATCCAGTGCAGAAGTGGCTTCGTCACACAGCAGCACGTCGGGATCGGTTGCCAGCGCACGGGCGATGGCAATTCGCTGCTTCTGACCGCCGGACAACTGAGAAGGGTAGGAGTTGGCCTTTTCTTCCAGACCGACCATTTTCAGAAGCTCCATCGCGCGCTCCTTGGCCTTTGCTCTGGCAACGCCCTGCAGCTCCAGGGGGAAGCAGATGTTCTGCAGGCAGGTGCGCTGCATGAGAAGGTGGAAGCCCTGGAAGATCATGGAGATCTTTCTCCGCGCCAGGCGCAGCTCCTTGGAAGAAAGCTTGGTCAGCTCCTGACCGCGTACCAGAACGGTTCCGGAGGTGGGAGTCTCCAGAAGATTGATGCAGCGCACCAGAGTAGACTTGCCGGCGCCCGACAGGCCGATGATGCCGAAGATCTCGCCCTGTTGGACTTCCAGACTGACGCCGTCCAGTGCGTTAAAGGGATGACCGTCAACCAAAAAGGTTTTGGTCACTTGGTTTAGTTGAATGATGGGGGGCATAGCCAACCTCCTTTGGGAAATAAAAAAGTCCTTGACGCAAAATCTGCATCAAGGACGAATACATACGATCCGTGGTACCACCTTGGTTCACCGATTTCTCACGAAATCGGCCTCTGAGCGTGCCATCACACGCCTGCGCTTTTACGGGCGCACCCGTCGCGGCCTAAAAACCTTCAGCCGTGCAACTCCGAGACCATGTTCACCGAACCCCTCCGCGCTCCATTCCCACCAACCGGAGCTCTCTGTGCCGTACCTGTTCGGATACTCTTCTCTTCATCGTCTTTTGGTATAAAGTTGTAACAATGGCTGTAGTTTACTCCCTTTTTTTGCGATTGTCAACCACTTTTCAATAAAAAATATAAAAGCTGCAGCCATAAATTCTGCACATAACGTGTTTTATGAGAAATAATACTATTTATCGTTGACTGCTGTATCATAACGAGAGAAATACAAAAGTTCACCTGTATTTCGAGGTATTTTTGCATTCCCCTGGTTCTTTTGGAAACACTTTCAGAAAAAGGAGAATTTCCATGTCCAAGAAATCCGGAAACAAAGTCAGCTTGTTCGACCGCTGCCTTAACGGTATTGAGCGGGTGGGCAACAGTCTGCCTCATCCTGTGACCCTGTTTGCAATCTTTGCGCTGGCCATCGTTGCCATCTCTGCTATTTGCGCTGCGCTGGGCGTTTCTGCAACCGGCGAGCTGGTCTCCAACGGTCAGCTGCAGGAAACCACTGTCAATGTTGTCAGCCTGCTGACCAAGGATGGCCTGGCTTACATGTTCACCAGTGCAGTCAACAACTTCACCACCTATGCGCCTCTGGGTATGGTGCTGGTGGCTATGCTGGGCGTCGGTGTGGCCGAACAGTCCGGCATGATCGACTCGCAGCTGAAGCGTGTGGTTAAGGCCACTCCTGCCAAACTGCTGACCCCCATGATCGTTTTCCTGGGCGTCATGTCCAACGTTGCTTCTGACGCCGGTTACGTGATTCTG
>CAZVRM010000150.1:0-4534 GCA_964629605.1 uncultured Oscillospiraceae bacterium | reverse complement strand
GAAGCTGTCGTTCCACAGGGCTGCGTCAAACTGACGCTTGGCGCCGGGGGCGATGTTCAGAGCGGTCATGGCCGCCTCGATGGCAATGGTGCCGCTGCCGCAGAAGGGGTCGATAAAGGCCTCGCGGCCCTTCCATCGAGCCACCTTGACGATGGAAGCTGCCAGCGTTTCCCGCAAAGTCGCATCGTTCTGCTCCAGCTTGTAGCCCCGCTTGAACAGGGGCGCGCCGGTGGTGTCCAAAAAGACCTCGCAGCGGTCATTCATCAGGCTGAACTGGATCTGGTGTTTCACGCCGGTCTCCTCCAGCCAGTCGGTATGGCGTACCAGCTTGAGCCGCTCCACCACTGCCTTTTTGATGATGCGCTGGCAGTCGGGCACCGAGTGCAGCTGGGAATGGATGGAGAAGCCCTTCACGGGGAAGGCCTCCTTGTCGCCGATATAGTCCTCCCAGGGCAGCGCCTTGACATTTTCAAACAGCTGGTCAAAGCTCTTGGCGGTAAAATCAGCCACACGCAGCAGCACGCGCTCACCGCAGCGCAGCACAATATTGGCACGGGCGCAGGCGCGCTCGTCACCGGAGAACAGCACGCGGCCGTTTTCGGCCTGCACCTGTTCAAAGCCCTTGAACTTCAGCTCGTCGGCCACCAGACCTTCCACGCCCATGAGGCAGGGAACAGAAAAACGATACATATTTAAAACCTCCCTATTTACATTCCAAAAAAGCGAACACCGGGGTGTTCGCTTAAAGCTATTGTATGCAATTTTCGGGATAATTGCAAGGTTTTTGACGAAAAATACAATTTTTTAATGCTGTTCTGCCCGTGCGGCAATATCTTTACGGAACAGGAACTTGAAAACGGTGCGCACGAAGGGCTGGATGAAAAACAGCTGGCTCAGTACGGCAAAGGGGAAGTTGAAGCACACCAGCTTGAGGAAGTTGGCAAGCAGGGTCAACAGGCTGAAGCCGGCGTAGTACGGATAGTACAAAAAGGCGGCGATAAAGCTCATGGCGGGGCACATCAGGCCGGCGGTGGCACAGATGATGGCGGTCTCGAACAGCACAGGATGGGTGGTGCGGGGGTCAAAGACCTTGCAGGCCAGCTTGAAAGAACAGGGGCTGCCCATCAGGTTTTCCAGAGCGAAGGCCAGGATAAACTCCAGAACTACCACAGCCCAGATGGGACACATCCGGCCAATCATATACACGCCGCCCTGGGCGTTGATGGCTGCCAGCACCGAATGCTGTCCGGTGACCTCCATGAGGATGGAACCGTTGACCACATACAGACTGTAGAAAACATAGGCGTGAACGGTGATGATGACGGTGATCAGTGCAAAGATCATACGCTGAAAGGTGTTGCGGGGCATAAAATCTCTCCTTTTACTCTTTTTTTGCATAAAAAAAAGACACAGCGTTCCATACAGATGCAAATCCAGCGGGGCAAATTGCGTCCCGTGATCAGATTTACATACCTTTCGGTAACACTTGTGTCGTTTTCGCAGCGATTCAATTTTCTCAGAGATTATAGCAGATTTTTACCAAAAAGTCAAAGCCGGCAGCAGGAAAAAACCGGCCCTTTCGGGCCGGTTTTCCGTTCAACCAAATTGCTTACAGACGTTTTAGATTTCCGCGACCAGCAGGCCATAGCCGCCGTCACTTCTCTGGTAGACCACACAGGGCTTTCCGTCGCGCTCGGTGTTGATGAAGAAGAAGAAGCTGTGACCCAGCAGATTCATCTGCAGGATGGCATCTTCAATGGTCATGGGCTTGCTGACAACAGACTTTTCGCGAACCAGTTCGAACTCTTCCTCATGATAATCGTCCATGGCCTCGATGGTCTTGGCGAAAGATTCATGACGAATTCTCTTGGCCAGCTTGGTCTTGTTCTTCTGGATCTGACGGTCGATGGAGGCCACCGCGCCGTCGATGGATGCCTGCATATCAGAAGTCCGTTCCTTCGCACGGAAATACATTCCGCGAACCTCAAAAGCGATCTCAGCGGTCTGCATACCACGTTCAGTGGAGAAGGTCACCTGCACAGCAGGTTCGTCGCCAAAGAACTTGCCCAGCTTTTCCACCTTACGGGTGGCGTAAGCAGCCATGGAGTCGGACACGGTCATTTTTCTTCCGTAGATGTCAATCTTCATGTGTGACACTCCTTTGCTATTTGGTTGTCTTTATCATACCACAATCTTGCGGGAAATTCTACCCTTTTTGTAGCATATCTTTTCGAAAAAAGAAAGTTTGCACACACGTCCTGTTTCGACGAACTTTGCGCCGGTGATGGGCTATACTCTAAATGCGGAGGGCGGATCACCCTCGGGCGGCTGGCGAGGTCGCTCATTCGGACGCATGGCGTCCGGCACCGTTCATATCTTTATCCCCACAAAACCGGCTGTTGCAGCCGGACTTGGCGCTCACATCGTGGGCGCCCCTTTTTTTGTGCAAAAAGGCGGCAGGAGCACCTGCCGCCTTGCTTTTTCTTAAAATCCGCCCAGATTTTTCTGATAATCGAACCGATAGATCCGCTCGATATGCTTGCCTACGCCATCCAGACCGGGGAACAGGGTCTTGCCGTTGATGCCCAGCATATCCAGCTCCCGGACGATCTGCTGCTTGGCGCACACCGGGATGATGTACTGATACAAAAAGTCGTCGCTGGTATCGCCGGCACACAGGCTGCAGGCCTCTTCGGGCAGCTTCATGTAGTTCTTGTGATCCACCATCTGCTGGAAGGGGCGCATATTGTTGCCCCAGACCATGAACCAACTGGACTGAGCCGACATTCTGCCATCAAACAGATAGGGCGAATAGAGGAAAGGCAGCCGCAGAGGGCTGATCCGGCAGGCGCCGTCCTCGCACTCGGTCAGACCGATGAGGGTGCTGATGGCCTCCCGCCGCGCGCTCTCGTCCTCGATGAAGGCATAGGCCGGGTCCAGCGCCTTGATGTAGCGGTTGTAGTTGAGCCGGTTGAGCATCCACACCACCGCCGCTTCCTCCTGGCTGTTGTTTTCACAGGCGAAATACAGCGCTACCAGCGGGTTCTCCGACCAATCCAAAAAACGGGTAGGCACGCCGTAGTGCTGGGCCAGCTCCACCCACCAGATGTCGCTTTCGTCCCGGTTCTGGGTCACATAAGCCGCCGCCTCCTGCCGGAAGTGCTGGAGGATGCGCTGTTCGGTGGAAAAGGTCAGATATTTGCGGGTACCCTCCTCCCAGCCCTCATAGGCTGCGCCGATCTCCCGGAAGATGCCGGGCAGCAAAGGCCAGCTTTTGTGCGCCATGCCGCGATAAAGAAACTTGCTGGACACCGGGTTGTTCAGGCCGCCGTCTTTGGCATAGGCCTTGTCCAGCCTGCGGATGATGTCCAGATACTCCGCAACGCTTCGAATCTCTTTTTCCATAAGAACGACCTCGCTTGTGTGGGATAAGTCCAGTTTAGCAACCGAACAAAAAGTTGTCAAGCAAGCGTTATGCTACGCCCTTTTACTTTTTGTGTTGATTTTAGGTATAGAAAACCGCCCTCCGTCAGTTTGACGAAGGGCGGTGCATTCTTGAACAGTAACTGTTCGATCAATTCTAATCAGTAATCTATATTACTCAATCCATTGAATAAACGCAGTTTTATCTGTACTGTTATATCCTGCTCTGCCGTAGAAACGTAACGTTTTTTCATTCTTTGAACCTGTAAACAGCATCATTTTGTAACAATTTGATTTCACAGCCAGCTCCTTGGCAAAATTGAGACATTCTGTTGCATATCCCTTACCGCGATAATCTGGATGGGTAACAACATTTTCAATAACCGCATAAGGCCTTATATTTCGCGTTAAATTCGGAATTATGACACAAACACAAGAGGATACAATTTTGCCTTCTACTTCATGAACGATGATATGATGGTTTTCATCCAGAATAATATTATCCCACGTCCTAATTAAATGTTCCGTCATTTCAGGGACAGTTTCTTCATGTAGGAACAGATACAATTGCAACAGTTCATTTAACTCATTTCTTTTAATTTCTCTAACCATGGTAGTTCCCTTGTGAATTGGAATTTATCGTTCAAATACATTTTAGCAAATGTCATCTTAAACTTCAACAGTAAGTGAAAGTGACGAAAGATCTTCCGTTAACGCAAAAGGTAAAAGGATATTATGTTATCCCTCGATCACGATCTTCAGATGATCTTTTTTCCCGCTTTCCAGCATGGTGTCAATGTACCTGCTGACAAAGCCATCCTGCTGCCGCCACAGGGCGATGCCCTGGGTAAAATCCGTCTCGTCAATGGGCTGTCCGCTGAAATAAGCCGAGTTGATGTTGGCAAAGGTTTCCGCCAGCAGCTCCACTTGCGCAGGAAGCAGATTGCTTGCGGCAAAGCTTTCGTAGGTCTGCCGCCGCGCCACCTCTTCGAAATACCACAGCACCTGCTCTGCCAGCTCCGGCAGGTGGGTCTCCCGGGCGGTATAGGTCAGATACCGTCCGTCATAGACCACCTCTCCAAAATGGCTGCCCGCCACCGCCAGAGAGGAT
>CAZVRM010000149.1:0-4563 GCA_964629605.1 uncultured Oscillospiraceae bacterium | reverse complement strand
CAAGAACTTTTATGCCTTTGTGTTCGGTATGGGCGCAAAGAGCTGCCAGTTTGTCAAGGGCGACCTGCTGGACATTGTTTTTTCTGCCGAGATCAACAGCTACCGCGGCAATGAAAACGTGCAGCTGGTGATCAAGGATGTGAAATGGGCCGACGGAGAAGAAGCTGCCGACCGGGAGGCCTGGGAAACCTGGAATGCCTTCCGGGCAGGGCAGGACATTACCAGGGAGCAGGCCACACTGCTCAGTCCCACCCGGGATGAGCTGGTGGCAGTCTTCCGTCACGTGAAGGCCAATGCCGAAGGCGGTACACTGTGCGCGCAGGCAGCCACCCTGTACCGCAAGGTGCGGTATGAGGCCAGAGCCTGCAGCCGTATGAATGTTGGCAAGCTGATGGCCTGCCTGGAGATCTTCCGGGAATGTGCCATCTTCGACTATGAACAATCGGGCGGGGATTTGGTGGTCCGCGTCATGAACTATCAGGGCAAAGCGGATGTCAATGGCTCCGTAGTGCTCAAAACATTGATGGCGATATTGAAGGGTTGATCCTATGAACGAACAGGAAATGCGGGAATATCTGGAAAAACTCAATCAAACGATCTATGCGATCGCGGCCGGCTTCCCGGAGGAAGAGGAAAAAAGCATCCTCCGGGCCTATGACTATGACTATAAGCATCATGACGGCCAGCTGCGCAAGAGCGGCGAGCCTTACATCATGCATCCCGTGGCGGTAGCGGTAAATATCGAGCAGATGGGGCTGGATGCCGAATCCATCATGGCCGGTCTGCTCCACGATACCATCGAGGACACCGAAGCCAGCTATACGGAGGTAGCCAAGGAGTTTGGCGAGGCGGTGGCTATGCTGGTGGACGGCGTTACCAAGCTGACCCAGATGGAGCACACCAGCTATTCCACCAAGGAAGAGCAGCAGATGGAAGACCTGCGCAAGATGTTCATTGCCATGGCAAAGGACATCCGCGTGATCATGATCAAGCTGGCTGACCGTCTGCACAATATGCGCACCATTCAGTTCCAGCGGGAGCAGAAGCAGCGGGACATCTCGGTGGAAACTATGGAGATCTATGCGCCCCTTGCCCATCGTCTGGGTATCCAGAACGTCAAGTGGGAGCTGGAAGACCGCAGCCTGAAAATCCTGGATCCAGTGGGTTATCAGGAAATCTCTGACTATCTGGAGGAGCAGAATCACGGCTTCGCCGATTTTCTGGACGAAACCAAGGCTCGTATTATCGAAAAGCTGGATCAGGTGGGTATTAAATGCCAGGTAAAGGCGCGTCTGAAGAGCGTTTACAGCATTTACCGCAAGCTGTACGGCCAGAATCTGCGCTTTTCTGAGCTGTACGACATCTGTGCCACCCGGGTTATCGTCAAATCGCTGGCCGACTGCTACAATGTACTGGGCTTGATCCACGACCTGTATAAGCCCGTGCCCGGCCGCTTCAAGGATTATATCAGTACCCCCAAGCCCAATGGCTACCAGAGCCTGCATACCGTGGTTATCGGTACCGAGGGCATCCCCTTTGAGGTGCAGATTCGCACCGAAGAGATGGATACCCAGGCAGAATACGGCATCGCCGCCCACTGGAAGTACAAAAACGGCTTGAAGGGCTCCCAAAAGGAGGCTACCTTCGCTTGGGTACGCCAGCTGATCGAAAGCCAGCAGGATTCCGATGCCACTGACTTTATCAAAAACGTCAAAACCGACCTCTTTGCCGATGAGGTCTATGTGTTTACGCCCCGGGGCGACGTGATCAACCTGCCCAAGGGTGCTACCCCCATTGACTTTGCCTACGCCATCCATTCTGCCGTGGGCAACCGGATGACCGGCGCAAAGGTCAACGGACGAATCGTCCCCATCGACTGTGAACTGCATAGCGGCGAGATCGTGGACGTTATCACCTCTAAAAATTCTACCGGCCCCAAGCGCGACTGGATGCAGATCGTCAAAACCAACGGTGCCCGTACCAAGATCAAGCAGTGGTTCAAAAAGGAGCGCCGGGAGGAGAACATCGAGCAGGGTAAGGCCGTTCTGGAACGGGAACTGCGGGCGAATCTGATCTTTGATGCCTTCCAGGCGGCGGAGATGCAGCAGCTGATCTGCAGCCGCATGAACGTCCCCAATCTGGAGGAACTGTATGCCGGTATCGGCTATGGCGGCGTGGCGCTCAGCCGCGTCATCGCCAAGGTCAAGGATGAAGCAGCCCGCATCAAGGCGGCAGAGGCCAAAGAGGCCAAGATGGCCGCCTACGCACAGAAACCCAGAAAATCCATTGCCAACTCCGGCGTCATTGTAGAGGGGCTGGACAACTGTATGGTCAAATTTGCCAAGTGTTGTACGCCCGTGCCCGGCGATCCTATTATCGGTTTTGTCACCCGCGGTTTTGGTGTTTCGGTGCACCGTCAGGATTGCGCCAATGCAAAGGCATCTGCCCGCAATCCCGGTGAGGATGGCCGCTGGCTGCGTACCGAGTGGGCCGAGGACGAAAAGCATCAATACAGCACCGGCATCAAGATTTCGGCTACCAATCGAATTGGTCTGCTGTCCGATGTGCTCAGTCAGCTGAACAATATGAAGATCAACGTGTCCGAACTGAATGCCCGTGAAGACGATGATGGACGGGGCACACTGTATCTTACCGTAACGGTGCATGATAAGGAACATCTGGAGTTTGTCATGAATCGACTGGCTCGTATCAGTGGCGTTTCGGAGATTAAACGTATCGTCGCCGGCGGTTAAATCGTTTCAAGCAGGGCGGGGGCTTGCCCCCGCCATTTTTCAAATCAAATCAGAGGAGATTACCATATGAGAGCAGTCATTATCCGCGTCAGCCGCGCATCCATCACCATCGACGGACAGCCGGGCGGCAGCATGGACAAGGGCTTTGTGGTGCTGGTGGGTGTCAAGCCCGAGGATACCACCGCCGAGGCCGCTTATCTGGCGAAAAAGTGCGCCGAGCTTCGGGTTTTTGAAGATGAAAACGGTAAAATGAACAAGGCGCTGGCCGACATTGGCGGCAGCATGATGGTGGTGAGCAACTTCACCCTGTATGCCGATTGCTCCCACGGCCGGCGACCCGACTTTTTCCATGCCGCCAAGCCCGACATCGCCAGCCCGGTGTACGAACACTTCCTCAGCGAAGTCAAGTCCCGAGGCATCCCCATGATTTGCGGCAAATTCGGCGCAGATATGGCCATCGACCATGTGAACGACGGCCCGGTGACCATCATTATGGATACCGATCAGATGATGAAAAAAGGAGTGTAACGCCATATGATCATCAAAGCTGCTGCGGTGGGCTTTTTGCACACCAACTGTTTTATCGTAGGCAACGAGCAGACCAAGACCTGTGCCGTCATCGATCCCGGCGCAAGCGGCGAAGCCATTGCCCAACTGGCAAAGGAACTGGGTCTGGAGGTCAAAATGATCCTGCTGACCCACGGACACTACGATCACGTGATGGGCGTATCCCAGCTGGTTCGTGAGACCGGTGCGCCGGTATATATCCACAAAAAGGATCAGTGGCTGCTGTCCTGTGACGATGTGCTGCGCTACGGCAAGCGGGAAGGGTACACCACGCCCAAGGTGGAGGCCTTTCTGGAGGATGGCATGACGCTGTCTCTGGGCAACCTGTCTATCAAAGTGCTGCACACTCCCGGCCACACCGCCGGTTGCTGCGTGTTCCTGTGCGAGGACGCTATGTTCAGCGGCGACACCCTGTTCCAGGAATGCTGCGGCCGTACCGATCTGGAGACCGGCAGCATGGAGGAGATCCTCAAGAGCCTCAAGCGGTTGGCACAGCTGGAGGGCAACTACCGGGTGTTCCCCGGCCACGAAGACTTTTCCTCTCTGGATTACGAGCGTCAGTACAACCCCTATATTCGTGAGGCGATGAGACGATGAAATACACGCTGCAGGGACACGACCGCGACAACGGCGTGCAGGAGATGCTCATCTCTCTCTTGCCCGATGAAAGCCATGACAAGGCGGAAGCCTTTACAGGTGACGGTTGCATAAGCCGTGCATGGGAAGCGGACGGTCATCTCTGCGCCAGCGCGGAGATCTTCCGGGGCGAAAAGCGGGGCTTTTATGAGGTGCGCCGTCCCATCCCCGCTGAAACCGACGGCGAAGAATACAAGCGCGTTCTGACCTGGTGTGTCAAGACTGCTGTGTACCAGGCGCTGGTGCCGCTGCTGGACAAGCGCCCTGCGTGGGGCAGCATGACCGGCGTCAAGCCCGCCAAGCCTGCCCGTCTGGCCATTCGGGAGGGCATGGATCTTGCTGAGCTGGACGCTTGGCTGGATACCCACTATGATGTTACCGAAAATCGCCGCAAGCTGTGCATCCGTGCCGCGGAATACTCTCTGCGTGCCGAGGACAGCCTGATGCCCCGGGAAATCCAGCTGTATATCGGTATCCCCTTCTGCCCGGCAAAGTGCAGCTATTGTTCCTTTGTCAGTAACGATATGACCCGCTGGGGTCATATGGTGCAGCCCTATGTAGACTCTCTGCTGCGGGAAGTGGAGGCGGCAGGCAAGCTGCTGAAAGA
>CAZVRM010000148.1:0-4576 GCA_964629605.1 uncultured Oscillospiraceae bacterium | reverse complement strand
CCCCTGCCGTGGCGGCAGCACCCCTCTTTCCCTTACACGGGACGGGGGACGAAAGACGAAGGACGAGAAAAGGGCTCTACGCACCCCTATTTTTCCCGTAAAATTACGAAAAGCGGCACCTGGCGGTGCCGCTGTATCATCGTATGGCTCAGATTACTTCTGCTCCAGGTTGAAACGCTTCTTGAAGCGGTCAACACGGCCGCCGGTATCAACCAGCTTCTGCTTGCCGGTATAGAAGGGATGGCAGTTGCTGCAGATTTCCACACGGATGTTAGCCTTGGTAGAACCAGTCTGGAACTCGTTGCCACAAGCGCACTTGACGGTGGTCACCTGGTAGTTGGGATGGATACCCTCTTTCATTTCTTCTCACCTCGCAGTCGATTACTACTTTTCGCATCAGCAATGATACCACAACATTTTGTAGATTGCAAGTGTTTTTTTCAAAATAAACGACGAAAAAACATCAAATTTTTCGTTAATTCTATTACAGGATGTAAAAAAAGGCTTGACATTTCCCCCTGCGGCGCGGATAATAAAAAACGATTGTTGTATAATTGTCCTTTATTATACACTTTCAATTTAATTTAAGCAAGGATGGATCAAAATTATGGCGAACTCCGCAAAGCGCAACGACGAGAACAAGATCGGCCTGGGTATCAAGCTCACTCTGATCGCCGTGGCTGTTCTGTGCGTCTTCATGCTGGTGTATACCGTTGTGGATTCCATGGGTATCCTGGATCGCAACACCACCGCAATGACCGTGGGCGAGGATAAGGTCACCGTCACCGAGCTCAACCAGTACTATTATACCACCCGCAATGGCTTTTTGAACCAGTATTATGATGTTCTGGCCATGTATGGCTATGACCTGACCAGCGGTACCTTCGACAACTCCACCAGTATGTTCGATTCTACCATGACCTGGAAGCAGTATTTCCTGGAGGAGGCCAAGTCTGCCGCCGCCGAGGTCTATATGCTGGCCGCCGAGGCCGAAAAGGCCGGCTACACCATGTCTGCCGACGACCAGGCACAGTATGACACCTATATGGAGTCTCTGGCCGCCGCCGCCGAGGAGCAGGATATGAGCGTCAGAAAGTACGTCAAGCTGCTGTACGGCAGCGGCACCAAGGTGTCTGACGTGGAAGCCTATTACACCAAGCGCGTCTATGCCGCCGGTTACTACAACACCGTGCTGGAGGGCTTCGGCATTGACGACGCCGCCATCGACACCTATTACAACGAGCACAAGGAAGACTATGACATGGTGGAATATTACGCCTTCGACGTGAAGTACGAAGAGGGCGGCGAGGCCAAGGCCAAGTCTGACGCCGAGCGTCTGCTGGCCAAGATGGCCACCGACGGCTCCAACTTCGACGAGACCATTCAGGCCTATGAGGGCGACGACGTGGTCTATGCCGGCGGCTACAAGGAGGTCACTGTCAGCTCTGTTGCCACCGCCGTCAAGTCCTGGATGGAAGAGGACGGCCGCAAGGCCGGTGACAAGGCCGTTGTGGAAGATACCACCAACACGGCCTACACCGTGGTTGTCTATCTGGGCTCTCATCTGAACGATGAGTACACCGTGGCTGTCCGCCACACCCTGCTGACCACCGAGGAGATCGGCACCTACACCTCCGAGACCGAGGCACAGGAGATCGACGCCCGCAACGCACAGGTCAAGGCCGAGGCCGAGGCTCTGTATAACGAGTGGGTCGCCGGCGGCGCTTCTGAGGAAGCCTTTATCCAGATGGCCAAGGATCACTCCGAGGACGGCAACGCCAGCACCGGCGGCCTGTACTCCGGCGTTTACATGGGTCAGATGGTGGAAGCCTTCCAGGATTGGTGCTTTGACGAGTCCCGTCAGCCCGGTGACCACGGCATCGTGGAGACCGAGTACGGCTACCACATCATGTACTTCGTGGAGAACGAGGGTCTGAAGTACCGCTCCGACATCCAGTCCACTCTGCAGTCCGAGAAGTACAACGAGTACCTGACCGAGCTGAACGAGGTCTATGAGGTGGACGTCAACACCAAGGCCGTCAATATGATGTAATTTCCGAAAAACCGGATATGAGAAACCCGCGAGGAGCAATCCTCGCGGGTTTTTGTTTGTTCATAAGGTCAGACAGCATACCGAGGTGCACCGAGCTGACACAGCGCGACAATGTTCAGGAGACAAGTCATCTGGTGCACCGGGCAATCCGCGGAGCACTCCCCCGTTTCTCGGGGGTACGGGGGATCGCAATCCCCCGAAACCGCTTTTTCTCTTGTACCGTCAACGGCACGTTCTCTTTTTGGCGGGACAAAAAGAGAATGTGGGGTTGGAACTGTGGGTTCTATAATATACCACGCTCTGACTGACAGAGGACGGAGTCGAAGGCTCTCCCCTTTTTACACCCTTTCGCCTTTGCCGGTGCGCAAAAACCACACCCAGCGCTCCTTCACCGGCAGGCCAAAGACCTCCCGGGCGGCAGTGGCATACAGCTCCAGCTGGAGCCGGTGCTCTTTGGCCTTCTCCCCTTCTTCCCCGGCCTGCAGCCGATCGGTTTTGAAGTCCACGATGGTCAGCCCATCCTCCTCAAAGAGCAGCAGGTCGATGGCGCCGTTGAGCAAAATCTCCTCCCCGGCGGGGCCGTTTTCCAGCAGGTCGGCGGCGTCCAGCAGCACCGAGAACTCATACTCCCGCAGCACCTTGGGGGCTTTTTGCGTCCGCTGCCCCAGCGCAGATGCGGCAAAGGCCACGATGGGCTCGGGCCACACCTGCTCCCGCTCCTCGGGAGACAAATACCCCTGTTCCACCAGCTTGTCGGCCTGCCGCAAAACCGCCTGTTGGTCGGTGCATTCCGCCAGATGGGCGCGATGGAGCAGGGTGTGCATGGCAGTGCCCCGCAAAAGCGCCTTGCGGTCGGGCTTTTCCAGCGGCTGGGGATGATGATCCCGGGCAGCCGCCTTTTGGGGCTGCCCATAGACCTCGCCGCTTTCGGGGATCAGACTGCGCAGGCCGGTGGGGGTCAGCTTAGAGGGCAGGCGCGAGGCCGTCAGATGGGCATAATTTGCCCGACTGCGTGCCAAAAGAGGGGTATACGCCCCGGTTTCGAGGGCATTTTCCGGTGAATTTTCGGGATTTTCTTCACAAATGGGGGCAATTTCCGCCCATTCGCCGGCGGTGACCACCCGGCAGAGCAGATCCTCTGCACGGCTGTCCTCCGCCACCGGAATTTGCACGTCGCACAGGCTCCGCAGGGCTTTTGCCCCCGGATGGGTCAGCAGCGCCGCCAGCAGCCAACTCATGGCATCGCTTTGCTGGGCAAGCCACTGGGGACTGGGCGCGCCCGCCGTTTCCTCGGCGACTTTTTGGATCTTTTTGGCAATATTCTTGTCGGACATCACCAGAATGAGCTTTTCCCGGGCGCGGGTCATGGCAACATACAGCTTGCGCAGCTCCTCCGACCGCAGCTCCTGCCGGGTGCGCAGGATGATGGCCTGCTGCAGCTGGGTTTTGGCCTCGCCGTGGGTGTCCTGCTGCCGCAGCCGCAGGCCAAGGCCGATATAAGGATGGAACATCACCGGCTTTTTCAGATCGTCGGTGTTGAATTTTTTGGACAGGTCGGGGACGATGACAAAGGGGTACTCCAAGCCCTTGGACTTGTGGATGGACAGCAGCTGCACGCCCTGGGCCTCCCCCTCGGGCTCTTCCAGCGTTTCGCCCTCCTGCAATTTTCGGTCGATCCACCGCAAAAAGGCGCTCAGGCCGCCGCCAGCCCCGTCAAAGGGACGGGTCAGCTCCTCCAGCCGCTGGAGGTTGCGCACCCGCTGCAGGCCGTTGTCCAGCGTGCCGAAAATGCCCTCCGCGCCGGTTTGGTCATAGATCAGCCGCACCAGCCGGGACAGGGGCAGCTCCAGACTCTCTGCCTGCCACCGATCCAGATCGGCAAGCAGTTTTTGGCACAAAGGCTCCTCCCCCGCCGCCAGCTCCACCCCGTCGATGAGATCGCCATCCGGGGCAAGCAGCCGCAAGTTGGCAAGCAACGCGGGTGAGGCAAGGTAAAGGGGCGACCGCAGCACCGATGCCAGCGGAATGTCCTGCCGCCGGTTTTGCAGCAGGCGCAGCAGGGACAGCATGACGGCGATCTCCACCGTGCCGAAAAAGGCGCCGCCCCCCGCGCCGCAGGGGATGCCCAGCTTTTGCAGTTCCGCCCGGAAAACCGGGGCTTTGTTGGTAAAGGAGGACAGCAGAATGGCCACGTCCTCCGGACGGGCGGGACGGGTGGTTTCCCCTTCGGGCACCCGTTCCTCCCGCAGCAGCCGGGCAACCCGGTGCGCCACCAGCCGGGCTTCCACCACCGCCTTGGCCTCATCCTCTTCCATGTCCGGGTCAGACGGACAATCCAGCAGCAGCACCTCGGAGGGCACCGAGCCCTCGGCCTTCCGTCCGGCGTTAAGCCGCTGGGATGCGTCGTAGTCCACATCGCCAAAGGCCTCGGTCATCAACCGGGAAAAGACGGCGTTGCACAGGGACAGCACCTCGGGACGGGAGCGGAAGTTTTTGTTGAGGGACAGCTTAACCTCCCCGGTT
>CAZVRM010000147.1:0-4581 GCA_964629605.1 uncultured Oscillospiraceae bacterium | reverse complement strand
CATCCAGCATTTCCTGCCAGTAGGTCTTCTTGTAGATATCAAAGTAGAAGGAGAAGGTGGCGATGGACATATCGCACTTCTTCTCACCGGTGAGATAGTAGACCACATAGTCCTTCAGCAGCATATAGGTGTCGGCTGCTCCATAGATCTCGGGCTTATTCTTCTGCAGCCACAGGATCTTGGTGGCGGGCCAGGTGGGCAGCACAGCCATCTGTCCGGTGACAGCCTCACATACTTCGTGGGAGAACTGCTTTTCCAGGATCTTGCACTCCTCAGTGGAGCGTTCGTCCATCCAGGAAATAGCGTTCATAAGGGGCGTACCGTCAGCACCCAACACCACCAGGGACTCAGCCTGGCCGGTGAAGGCGATCTGACGGATGGCCGTGATGTTGTTTTCCTTCACCATTGCGCTCAGCAGATCCACCAGGATCTGGCAGTAGGTGACAGCATTGAACTCTACGAAACCACCGTCGCGGATGTATGCAACGGGGCGGCTCTGGCGGTCGATGAGCTTGAAATCTTCCGAGTAAATGGCGATCTTGATGTTGGTCGTACCTAAGTCGATACCACAGTACATATTCGGTCCTCCTGTTAAGTTTTCTTGAGGGAAAAGGCCAGCACCGCGCCGACGGCAGCGGTCACAGCCAGAATGACGAAGCCAACGCGGATGTCCAGACCTTCCACGATGGCTCCCATAAATACGGGATAGATGATACCTGCCAGACCGCAGCTGGCGCTCATAAGGCCGGTGGCACTGGCCTTATGCTGCGGAAACCGCTCAGCGGCACCGGCGACGATACTGGTCCAGATGGGGCCGTAGGCAAAGCCCACCAGGGCGCACAGCGCCACACACAGCCAGCCGGAGCGGAATACGATAAGGGCAATAAAGGCGGCAGCGGCAGCCAGGAAGGACAGCCGGACCGTTCTTCTGGGGCGGTAGGTCCGCAGGCTGTAAATAAAGCGGGAGAAGGCCATGCCTGCCCAGTAAGCGGAGATACCGTAAGCACCCAGCGCCGCGCCGGAGTCCTTCAAATCAAAGAGTATCTCCACAAAGTAGCCGAAGCCGGTCTCCAGTCCCACGTACATAAACATGCTCACCACAAGGGCAATAAAAATGGGGGACAGCCACAGGTGTTTGGCAGAGGTTTTGATTTGGTTGGTGCTTTCCGCGGCAGGGAACGCCATACGCGAAAGGATAAGGCCAATCGTGACCAAAGGCACACCGCAGAGGATGTACAGCAGCCGCCAGCCTTCAAAGGGCAGTGCCGGGAGGCTTCCCATGACGATGGGGCCGATGATAGCGCCTACAGACAGCAGACACTGGGTGAAGTTGATGTAGCGGGCGCCGTTTTCCGTGTCGATATCTACGCATACCGCGGAGGTCAGGCTTTCGCAAACGCTGTAACCTGCGCCGATCATCAGCATGGACAGGGTGAACACAGACAATACCGGGGCAAAACCTGCCACCAGACAGCCGATTCCATAGAAAACGGAAAAGAACACCAGGATCTTTTTCTTGCCAACACGGTCTGCCACCGCACCCATAATGGCAGGGGCCAGCATGGAGGCCACATGAAGGACAGCCACCATGGTACCCATGCCCAGCACACCGATACCAAATTGCTCACAGACAGTGGTCAGCACCAACTGCTGACCACCGACCATAAAACCGTAGCAAAACAGCAGGCAAGTCAGAACCAGGACAAGCCCAGGCGTTTTTTGCTTCATTTAGACAATGTCCAGGGCCTTCTTGTTCAGACGCTCGCCGACAGCTCCGCCGGGATGGATCAGGGCGAACTGCTCAGCCTGATAGCCGGTCTCTTCGATGATGGCTGCCTGCAGAGCGTGGAACAGCATGCACAGAGCGGTGGAGCTGGTGGTGCCCTGGGCGTTCCACTTGTCGGTCTCACGGTTGACGTACTGCTTGATGACCACATCAGCAGCGACAGCCAGAGGAGATTCCAGATTCTCGGTAATGGTGATGATCTTGACGCCCTTTGCCTTGCAGATATCCACGATGGGCAGCAGCTCCTTGGTCTTGCCGCCGCGGGATGCGAATACCATTACGTCGCCGGGCTGCAGGTAGCCAGTAGCACCGTGGACGGCCTCAGCGGGGGAGATGAAACGGGCGGGGCGCTCGATGCAGCACATCAGATGGCAGAAATGCTGGCACAGGATGCCGGAGTGGCCGGAACCGGCAGCGCCGATCTTGGGGGCCTTGGACAGCAGCTCCACTGCAGCGGAGAACTGGGCTTCATCCAGATAATTCTTCATTTCGGTGATACATGCGGCCTCGATATCGTAAGCCTGCTTTGCCTGGTTCAGAGCTTCCTGACTGATCATAAATAAAACACTCCTTATAATATATTGTTTTGGGTTTCTATAAATAAATAATAATGCTTTTGGGGGTCTCTTTCAATGCACAAAAGCACAGAAATACAAAGGAATAAACTGTGTAACTTTACGGGAAAGGAAAAGAAAACGAAAATAATATTTTCGTTTATACCTTAGTGACCCGCACACCCCGTTCCTGCAGCGCCTGAAAGGCTTCCTTTTCACAGGTGCTGTCGGTGAGGATCAGAATGCTTTCATCGCTGTCGCAGATCCGGGAAAAGCCTGCCTTTCCGATCTTGTTGCCGGTGGCGGCGACCAAACGCTTTCTGGCATTTGTCATCATAAGCCGGTCGATGATGGCCTCCTCCGGATGGCAGGTGGTGACACCGCCCTGGGCGCTGACACCGTCCACGGAAAGGATCGCCCAGTCGGCCCGGTATTTGCTCAGCTGCTCCTGGGTGTCACCGCCGGCGGTGAAGCCGTAGCTGGCATTGATCTCGCCGCCCAAAAGCAGCACATGGAAGGTGGCGGTATTGCCCAGTTCCATGGCGATAGACAGGGAATTTGTCACGATATTCAGGTGCTTTTTCCCTTTTAATGCCCGGGCGATGTGCTGGGTGGTGGTGCCGGAATTGAAGAAGATGGTCTCACCGTCGCTGACCATATTTGCCACCGCTGCTGCCAGCGCCTGCTTCTGCAGGAAGCGCTCATCCTCTGCTGTGGCTACAAAGTGGTTCTCCAGCCGGTGAGAGATCACGGCACCGCCCTGCATCCGGACAAGGTACCCGTCCCGCTCCAAAGCGGTCAGGTCATTGCGGATGGTGACCGGTGTGGCGCCTAGGTCTGCAGCCAGACGGGAGACGGATACTTTTCCTTCACTGCGCAGCTGCTCCAGGATCTTATTGCGGCGCATATCGATCTTCAGCTTGCTCTCTGCCATGGAAACCACTTCCTTTCGTTTCTCATGCTTATCATAGCAGGATGCTTTCTAAGTGTCAAGAAAACGAAAATAATATTTTCGTTTAACACGTGAAATCTGCATTATCCACAGTTTGCCCCAAGGTTTCTTGGGTATTTTAACGATTTGGAAATTTTAAGCAAAACAAGGTTGACGATGGCCTAAAATGTACTATAATAAAAGCATAGCAAGAAAAGAATAACGAAAGGTGGATTTTTCTTATGGCAAGAGGCGTTATTAAGGCACCCTTCTTTGAGATCGGCCCCAAGTCCTATCTCTACGGTGATGATGTTCTGGAACTGGCTCTGGCTGCTGACAAGGCAAGCGAGAAGTACGGTGTTGAGATCGTCTTTACCTGTCCTGTTGTGGATATTCGCAGAGTTGTTGACGCTACCAAGCACATTCATGTATTCGCTCCTCATATGGATCCCATCCCCGTGGGCAGAGGCACGGCTGACACCCTGGCAGAGGCGTTGGTGGCTGCAGGCGCAGAGGGCACCCAGCTGAACCATGTGGAAAAGCCTCTGGATTTTGATACCCTGGCTGCAACCATCGCCCGCGCCAAAGAAGTGGGCCTGATGACCATGGTCTGTGCTGACTCTATGGCAGAGGCTTCCAAAATCGCAACTTTGAAGCCTACCTGCGTTGTTGCTGAGCCTTCCGAGCTGATCGGTACCGGCGTTTCCGTGGGTCCCGAGTATGTGGCTGCTGCCTTCCAGTGCGTCAAGAGTGTTGACGAGGATGTTCTGGTTCTGACCGCTGCCGGTATCGCCAACGGCCAGGACGTTTACAACACCATTATTGCCGGTGCTGATGCTACCGGTTCCTCTTCCGGCGTTGCCAAGGCCGCTGACCGCCCCGCTATGGTTGATGAAATGATCGCTGCTGTCCGTAAGGCTTGGGACGAGCGTCATTAATAGAAGAAAGCAATAAAATTAAATTATTGGAGGAAAATATTATGGAATTCAAAGTTTACCAGAAGGAACTGGAGCTGCAGTCCCGCGGCTGGATCCCCACTTTCCACGACATCTCTAAGGAAGTCATGCAGATCGTTAAGGATTCCGGCGTTATGAACGGTACCGTCGCTATCGTTTCCCACCACACCACCTGCTCCGTTATGGTTCAGGAGTGCTCCCACGACATCGACTCCTTCGACCTGGAGTTCCTGCAGCACGACCTGCTGGACATCATGCGCAAGATGATCCCCGACTACGTCAACGAAGGTGACTACCGCCATCCCGGCCCCATCCACGCACAGTTCGGCCGCTATGTTGACGAGCCCGGCAACT
>CAZVRM010000146.1:0-4583 GCA_964629605.1 uncultured Oscillospiraceae bacterium | reverse complement strand
GAAAGTGCTGCTGAGGCACTGGAATCCCGGCATCCTGCCGAGGTCACTCCGCCCCCTGTAGAGGAGGAGCCTGACTGCTGTGCCCAAGGAGACGTACTTGCGGCAGAAGTGCCGGTTGCAGAAGCACAACCCTGCAAGCAGGATGATGTGCTGCGTACACATTTTTCGCAGAAATATCCTTCGGCCGCACCCTGCTTGAGAGAGGCCGTATTTTCTCTGGCAGACAGCCGTCTGGTTTTGCAAGTAACCCAGGGTTGGCATGCGACACGTCTGGAGCAACTAAAGAGTGACATGGAAAAGGATGCTGCCGACCTGCTGGGACATCCTGTTCGCATGGAGATCACAGCCTTGCAGTCCTCCAGTCAGAATTATGAGGAGATCCGTGCGGCGCGCATGGCACAGATCAGCCAGGAATACCAAGTCTCCCGGCCTGTCACCCCTGCACCTTCTGCGCCTCCCGCCGAACGGCCGCAGCGCCGTCAGTTCGGTCAGAAAAAAGATCCCAATGCCCCCATGTACCGCCCCAAAGAGGATGCCGAGGTCATCTACGGCAAGCCTTTTGCCCGGGAAATGGTGAAACTGGGCGAAGTCAATATGGATTCCGGAAAGATCACCGCCGAAGGCGAGATCTTCCTGGTGGAGTTCAAAAAACTCAACGGTCGCGAAAAGACCGTTGTCATGTTTGAGTTCAGTGACGGCACCGGCTCCATTCGAGCCTCCAAGGTGCTGCCTGATGAGGAAGCTGCCGAGCTGGAGGGCGGCATCAAAAAAGGCGCTTGGGTTATCGTTCAGGGACAGGTGCATTATTCCCAGTTCGACAAAGATCTGGTGCTGAACTTTTCTGCGATCGTTAAGGGTAAAAAGGCCGTTCGCACCGATAAAGCCTCCGACAAGCGGGTGGAACTGCATCTGCATACCAATATGTCCAGCATGGATGCTCTGTGTGACCCCGGAAAGGCTTTGAAGTTGGCGGCATCCATGGGACACAAGGCGCTGGCCATCACCGACCACGGTGTGGTTCAGGCCTTCCCGGAAGTGATGAAGGCCCAGGCTGGTCTGAAAAAAGGCGGTACCGACATCAAGGTGCTGTACGGTATCGAAGCCTACTGTATTGACGATCTGGAGCAGGGCAATGCCGTCAAGGGCAGCAGTGATGCCCTTTTGACCGACGAAATCGTGGTATTTGACACCGAAACCACCGGCCTTTCGGCAGCAAATTGCGAGATTATCGAAATCGCGGCCTGCATCGTGGCTGGGGGAAAAGTCTGCGACCAGTTCCACTGTTATGTAAAGCCTAACCAGCCCATCCCTGCGCGTATCACGGAACTGACGGGTATTCGGGAGGATATGGTACGGGATGCCAACACCATTGACGTAGAATTGCCCCGGTTTTTGGAATTCTGCGGCAACCGGCCGTTGGTGGCTCATAACGCAGGCTTTGATATGGCCTTCGTAGGCGCTGCCTGCGAAAAGCAGGGATTGACCTGTCCTACCTGCTCTATCGATACGGTAGAAATGGCCCGTGCGCTTATGCCTCAACTGCCCAAGCATAAGCTGAACATCATTGCCGATGCACTGGATCTGAAGTTCAACCACCATCGTGCTTCCGACGATGCCCAGGTGCTGGCCGAGATTTTCCTGCGCTTTATTCCCATGCTGCAGGAAAAGTGCGGTATCACCCGTGTGGCAGAGATCAACGGTGCACTGGGACAGCTGCGTTCCGGTTCCGGCCCCGATAAAAAACAAAAGAGCTATCATCTGGTCATTCTGGTAAAGAACCGACCCGGTCTGATTGCTTTGTATAAACTGATTTCTGATGCCCATCTGAAATATTTCAATCGTCGCCCCATCATCCCCATGTCCGAATTGGCTGCCGTCCGGGAAAACCTGATCCTTGGCTCTGCCTGCGTGGCAGGACAGCTGTTTGATGCCGTGGTGGCGGGCAAGCCCTGGGGCGAGCTGATGCGTCTGGCTTCTTTCTACGATTATCTGGAGATCCAGCCGCTGGATAACAACCGTTTCCTGTTGGAAAAGGAATTGGCACAGAACGAAGAGCAGCTGCGTGACTTCAACCGCACCATCCTCAAGCTGGGCGATGCCCTGCATAAGCCGGTGTGTGCCACCGGCGACGTACATTTTCTGGAGCCTGAGGACAGCATTTATCGTGAGATTCTGCAGGCCGGTATGGGCTTCAAGGATGCCGAAGATCACGCGCCGCTGTACTTCAAAACCACCGACGAAATGCTGGAGGAGTTCGCCTATCTGGGCGCTCAGCGCGCCTATGAGGTGGTGGTCAAGAACCCCAATATGATCGCCGATCAGGTTGAACACATCGAGCCGGTGCTGTCGGGCAGTTATCCGCCTTCTATCGAAAACTCCGCCAAGGATCTGGAGGATATGTGCCGCAAAAAGGCTGAGGAGTTGTATGCCGAGGACGGCGTACTGCCCACCATTGTCAGCGAGCGTGTGGATGCCGAACTGATCCCCATCATCAAAAACGGCTTCGACGTCATGTATATGATCGCCCAAAAGCTGGTGGCCAAGTCCATGGAAATGGGCTATCTGGTTGGCTCGCGGGGCTCGGTCGGTTCTTCTTTCGTCGCTTACCTCAGCGGCATCACCGAGGTTAACGCGCTGCAGCCCCATTACCGTTGCCCTAACTGCCGCCATTCCATCTGGGATATTGATCCTCAGTACCAGACCGGCGCAGATATGCCCGACCGGGATTGCCCCAAATGTGGTACGAAACTGGTCAAGGACGGTTTTAACATCCCCTTTGCCACCTTCCTGGGCTTTAATGCCGACAAGACCCCCGATATTGACCTGAACTTTTCCGGTGAATGTCAGGGTCAGATCCACCGCTATACTGTGGAGCTGTTCGGTAACGATAAGGTGTTCAAGGCCGGTACCATCGGTACCATCAAGGACAAGACGGCTTTCGGTTTCGTGAAAAAATATCTGGAAGAGCGGGGTAAGGTGGTCAACAATGCTGAGGTCAACCATCTGGTGTCCGGCTGTACCGGCGTCAAGCGCACCACCGGCCAGCATCCCGGTGGTCTGATCATCGTTCCTGCTGACCGGACGATTTACGAGTTCACCCCGGTGCAGCATCCGGCAGATGACCCCGATTCCGATATTATCACTACCCACTTCGACTTCCATTCTATCCATGATAACCTGCTGAAGCTGGACGAACTGGGACACGATGTTCCCACCATCATCCGCCATCTGCAGAACCTTACCGGTGTGGATCCCATGGATGTGCCGCTGGACGATAAGGAGACCATGCGAGCCTTTACCGACATTGGCCCACTGGGCATTGAGACCGACGATATTCTGGAACAGCCCGGCTCGGCCGGTGTGCCGGAGTTCGGCACCAAAAATGCCCGCTCCATGCTGATGGAGACCCAGCCTACTACCCTGGAGGGTCTCTGCCGCATTTCCGGTCTGTCCCACGGCACCAACGTGTGGCGAAACAACGCGCAGGACATCATCAATCAAGGGCTTGCCACCATCAACGAGGTCATTTCTGTCCGTGACGACATTACCACCAAGCTGATTTCGGTTGGCCTGGACAAAAAGCTGTCCTTCACCATCTCTGAGGCCGTCCGAAAGGGCAAGGGCCTCAAGCCCGAGTGGGAAGAGGAGATGCGCGCCCACGGTATCGCCGAATGGTACATTGACTCCTGTAACAAAATCGAGTACATGTTCCCCCGCGGTCACGCGGTAGCCTATACCATGATGTCCTTCCGCATCGCATGGTTCAAGGTGCATCATCCGCTGGCTTATTATTGCGTGTATTTCAGTAACAAGTTGGATGCCTTTGACTGTGCCACCGCATTGCAGGGTGACGCCGCCATCTGCAAAAAATACCGGGATCTGAAGGCTCTGCCCAAGCGCACCGCCGTGGAAGACGATCAGATGATCGTTTTGGAGCTGTGCCATGAGTTCTGCAAGCGTGGCTTCAGCTTCCTGCCTATGGATATTTACAAATCGGGCGTCAAGTCCTTCCAGATCGAAGGAAACGCCCTGCGTCCGCCCTTTATGGCACTGAACGGCGTGGGCGAAGCCGCCGCACAGTCCATTGCAGACGAACGGGAGAAGGAACCCTTTATGTCCCAGGAGGATATTTCTATCCGCTGTGGGAAAGCGTCCTCTGCTGTCATTCAGTCCCTGCGGGACATCGGCGCTCTGGGCGATCTGCCCGAAAGCAACCAGCTTGACCTGTTTGCATCTATGTTCTAAGGAGGAAATCCTATGGAAATTCAATACAAAGACATTATTTTGCGTGACTATCGGGAATCGGACATCACCGACGATATCCGTTGGATGAATGTGGAGATCGAGTGGATCCGCGCCGATACGCCCTGGGCGCCCATCGAGCGGGTAGATCCCGAGCAGCTCCGTGCTGACATGAAAGAGTACATTGCCAGCCTGCCCGAGGATGCCCTCCGCTGGCGGTTGGAGATCGAGCATGAAGGCCGCCACATCGGCTTTGTCAGCTCCTATTTGCTGGACGAGCATTTTGACTGGGTACCACCCCACGAGGCCGGCGATCCGCTGTCCTTCCGCCGTGGTTTGGC
>CAZVRM010000145.1:0-4638 GCA_964629605.1 uncultured Oscillospiraceae bacterium | reverse complement strand
CATCTACGACACGGTGGAGGAGATCAATCTGAAGGCGTTGGAGCTCATCGAAAAGGACGAGTACGACCTGCTGGTGGTATACAACGCCAATTATGACGGCACCATGCACAAAACCGGCCCCGAAGCCGAGGAAGCCATGAATGCCCTCAAGGACAACATTTGGACATATCATCGTCTGGTACAGGCGGTGGAAGCGCACTGGAAGAGCCACGACGTGCTGTACGGCTTCATGCCCGACCACGGCTGCCATCAGATCGACAAGGGCGCCGGCTCTCACGGTCTGGATATGGAAGAGGATATGAATATTATTCACTTTTACGGCGCAAAACCCCGCAAAGTTTGACATGGAAACCGCTGAAAATTGAAACTGTGAAACCCGCCGAAAACTTTCGGCGGGTTTTGTGCTTTTTGCCGAAAAATTGTATACAGAAATACCGGGAAGCCGGTATTCTTCCGAAAAAAGGCGAAAAATGCCATAATTTTACCTTGCGTTTGTAACATTGCAGGCCTATAATGATGGAGTAAGATACTAACAATTTTTCATTCAGAATAGTAGGAGCGTGAACTTATGGAACTTATCAAAACCGGTATGGCCGGAACGGTGGAATCCGGGGATATTCTGGTCGAGATCGAAAAGACCGAAGCCCCCGGTGTGGAGATCCAGCTGGACAGCACCGTCATGGGTCTGTACGGCCGACGCATCCGGGAGGTTATTTCCGAAACGGTCGCTGAGTGCGGCGTGGACGGCATCAAGGTCATCGCCAGCGATAAGGGTGCTCTCGACTGCACCATCCGTGCCCGTATCAAGACAGCCATCCTGCGTGCCTGCGACAGTCAGGATTACGGCTGGAATGTCAAGTAAGGAGGGAAACATCATGCATGAAAAGCAGAGACTGCGCCGCACCATGATGTTCATCCCGGGCAATAACCCCGGCATGATGCGTGACGCTCACATTTACGGCTCCGACTCCCTGATGTTCGACCTGGAAGACTCGGTCTCAATGGCTGAAAAGGACGCCGCCCGTATGCTGGTCTATAACGCGCTGAAGACCATCGACTACGGCACCACCGAGCTGGTTGTCCGCATCAATCCTCTGGATACCCCTTACGGTCGAGCTGACATCGAGGCCATGGTGTGCGCCGGTGCTCATGTCCTGCGGATGCCCAAGACCGAAACCGCTCAGGACATCATTGAGTGCGAAAAGGTCATCGAGGAGATGGAGATCAAGCACGGCATCCCCGTGGGCACCACCCTGATGATGGCCGCCATCGAGGGCGCCATGGGCGTCATCAACGCCTATCAGATCGCCACTGCTTCCAACAGACTGATCGGTATCGCCCTGGGCGCCGAGGACTTCTGTGCCAACATGAAGTGCCAGCGCACAACCCACGGCGGCGAGCTGCAGCTGGCCCGTCAGACCATCGTTCTGGCCGCCCGCGCCGCCGGCATCGACGCTCTGGACACTGTCTATTCTGACGTGAACAACGAAGAGCAGTTGCTCTTTGAATCCCGCCTCATCAAGGATCTGGGCTTTGACGGCAAATCGGTCATCAACCCCAGACAGATCGCTCCCGTCCATTCTGTATTCAATCCCACTCAGAAGGACATCGACAAGGCCAAGAAGATCGTGGCTGCCATCAAGGAAGCCGAAGCCCGCGGCAGCGGCGTTATCAGCCTGAACGGCAAGATGGTGGATAAGCCTGTGGTCATCCGCGCCCAGCGTGTCATCGAACTGGCACTGGTTTCGGGCATCATCACCAAGGAGGAGGTGGAAGCCTTATGAAAAACGCCATCGGACATGAACTGTGCCCCGAACTGATGCAGAGTCTGGGTATCCAGCTGAAAACCGAAGAAACCAAAAAGGATACCGCCACCCTGCAGCAGCGCCTGCAGAGCAACGGCAAGCTGATGGATTCTCTGGAAGAAGCCATCAAGGCCGCCGGTCTGAAGGACGGTATGACCATCTCCTTCCACCACCACTTCCGCGACGGCGACTATGTGCTCAACGACGTGGTGAAAAAGATCTCCGAAATGGGCTATAAGGATATCACCGTGGCGTCCTCCTCTCTGAGCAATGCCCACGGCCCTCTGGTTCAGTACATTAAGGACGGCACCGTTACCGCCCTGCAGTCCTCCGGCTGCCGCGGCAAGCTGGCCGACGCCATTTCCAAGTGCGAGGTGGAGCTCAAGCAGCCCATGATCTTCCGCAGCCACGGCGGCAGAGCGTCTGCCATCGCCAACGGCACCCTGCACATCGACATCGCATTCCTGGGCGTGGCCTCCTGTGACGCGCTGGGCAACGCCTCGGGCACCAACGAGGAAGGCCGCAGTATGTGCGGCTCTCTGGGCTATGCCAAGGTGGACGCCCGCTACGCCGACAAGGTCATCCTGCTCACCGAAAAGCTGGCGCCCTACCCCAACCTGCCCGCTTCCATCCCCGCCACCGACGTGGATTATGTGGTGCAGGTGGAGGCCATCGGCGACAGCTCCAAGATCTCTTCGGGCGCAACCCGTTACACCAAGAATCCCCGCGATCTGCTGATCGCGGAAAGCGCAGCCAAGGCCATCATCGCCTCGGGCTATTTCCAGAATCATTTCTCCATCCAGACCGGTTCGGGCGGCGCCGCTCTGGCCGTCACCCGCTTCATCGAGGGCGAGATGGCCGAAAAGGGCATCACAGCCGACTTCGCTCTGGGCGGCATCACCTCCCAGATCGTCAAGATGCACGAGGCCGGCCTGGTCAAGAAGGTTCTGGATGTCCAGGGCTTCGACGGCGAAGCTGCCCGCTCCATCCGGGATAACGCAAACCACTGCGAGATCGACGGCAACCAGTACGCCAGCCCCTTTAACGAGGGCAGCGCCATCCATCAGCTGGATGTGGTCATCCTGTCGGCTCTGGAGATCGACACCCAGTTCAACGTCAACGTGCTCACCGGCTCCGACGGCATCATTCGCGGCGCCATCGGCGGCCATCCCGACACCGCTGCCTGTGCAGCTCTGACCGTCATCGTCAGCCCCCTGATCCGCGGGCGCATCCCCTGCGTGGTGGATAAGGTTGGCTGTCTGATCACCGAAGGCGCCGTCTGCGACGTGCTGGTCACCGACGTGGGCATTGCAGTCAACCCCAAGCGCCCCGAGGTGGAAGACCGTCTCCGCAAGGCCGGTCTGAAGGTCAAGACCATCCAGCAGCTCCGTGACGAGGCCTACGCCGTGGTAGGCGTACCCGACGAGCTGGAGTTCGGCGACAAGATCGTAGCTGTGGTCATCGATCCCAAGGGTCGTGCACTGGATGTCATCCGCAATGTGAAGGTATAAATGCAGGAAATCGAAATTACATTGGAACAGCTGCTGGAAAGCCGCGACAAGCGGGCGGAGTTCCAGACCATCTTACTGAACGGCTACAAGATCCCGCTGGTGTCTTTCACCGTGAATATGCCCGGCAAGGTGAAGAAAAATCACCGGTCGGAGGCGGTGTTCAACGCCGGTGTGGAGGCCATCCGGGAAACACTGGCCGGACATATCGTTTATTACAAGCTGCTGGATAATACCACCGGTCCCGAGGGATATTTCGCAGTGGATATGGCGGTGGAAGAACTGAAATCCGCCATGTGCCGTATCGAGGACAATCACCCTCTGGGGCGGCTGATGGACATCGACGTACTTTCCGCTCCCGGCAAACACGTCAGCCGCACCGCTCTGGGACAGCAGCCGAGAAAATGCTTGGTCTGCGGCGGCATGGCAGCTGCCTGTACCCGCAGCCGTGCCCACCCGGTGGAACAGTTGATAGCCGCTATCGACAAACTGCTGGAGGAGGCCAAATGACCTCCGCCGCCATCGGGAAAAAGGCCCGGGAGGCTCTGGAGCGGGAAGTGCTCCTGACCCCCAAGCCCGGACTTGTGGACACCGCCAACAACGGTGCCCACAAGGATATGAGCAAAGACACCTTTCTCCGCTCGTCTGCCGTTTTGGAGCCGTGGTTCCAACGCATGGCGGAGCGGGGAAAGGACTCCCTTTCGGAAACGCCGCAGCAGCTTTTGGCAGACCTGCGACCCATTGGCATACAGGCAGAAGCCGATATGTACGCCGCCACCGGAGGGGTCAATACCCACAAGGGCGCGCTGTTTTCTCTGGGGCTTTTGTGTGCCTCCTGCGGACGGCTGCAGGCACAAAAACAGCCCATAACAGCTGAAAACCTTTGTGATCTGGCCGCTCAAATGACGACAGGTATCACCCAACGGGAAATGCAGGCCACCGACACCCACGGCCTGGCCGTCCACGCCCAGTACGGCGCGAAAGGCGTCCGTGGAGAAGCCGAATCGGGCTTTGAAAGTGTGCGGGAACTGGCGCTGCCTCTGTTATCTCAGAAAAATGGCAAATATTTGGCGCTTTTGAACCTGATCGCCCACGTCCGGGACACCAACGTGCTGCACCGGGCAGGGGAGGAGGGGCTGGCCTGGCTTCAGCGCTGCGCAAGGGAAGTGCTGAGCAATTTTTCCATCTCCGCAATGGAACAGCTGGATCGGGAATGTATTGCAAAAAACATCAGTCCCGGCGGCTGTGCCGATCTTTTAGCCATCGCATTTTTTATTCAGTCAGTTATCAACTTTCTGATTATCGCATTTGTGGTTTTCTGTATG
>CAZVRM010000144.1:0-4638 GCA_964629605.1 uncultured Oscillospiraceae bacterium | reverse complement strand
GTGGGAAAAGTTGTTGATGAAGTCGCTGCGCAGCATCTCGGTGCTCTGCAGCTCGGTAGCCATGCGGTTAAAGCTGTCGGTCAGTTCCGCGATGGTGGGATGCTTGCTCCAGAATTCGCCGTAATCAATGCGCGCCCGGTAATCACCTGCCGCCAGCCGATTCATCTGGTTGATCAGCTTGTTGACCGGCTTCATGGGGAACTTTCCCAGAAAGAAGGTCATACCGGCGCCGATCACAAGAGCGGAGAGCACGAACACGTTAATGATCCGTCCGGCAGAAATCACCGTGTGGTCAGGGCCGGTCAGAACCTCCAGCTGAATCAGCAGATAAAGCATACCACCGACAATGAGCAGCGTGATCAGCATAAAAATCAGAACCAGTGCGGTGAACAGCAGGGTCAGCGCCATTCTGTGCTGGCGTTCCTGTTTTTTCACGATGTTCTCCCTCCCCGTGGCGTATCTTATATCTTTTTGACCGCTTTGTATCCCAGTCCGCGCACCGAAACGATCTCAAACTCGCGCCAGCCCTCAAAGTGCTTTCGCAGCCGTCCGATATGGACTGTGACGGTCTCCCAGCCGGTATCGCTGTCGGCACCCCAGATCTCGTCCATCAGCTGGATGCGGGTAAAGATTTTCCCGGGATAGGACAGCAGCTTATACAGCAGCAGGAACTCCTTTTGGGGCAGCTCCTGTACCTCTCCGCCCCGTGTCACCGTCAGCGCATCGTAATCCAGCACCACATCCCCCATGGTCAGCTTGCGCTCGCTGGCGATCTGCGCCCGGCGCAGAAGGGCTTTGATGCGGAGCAGCATTTCCTCTTCGTCAAGAGGTTTGGTCATGTAATCGTCGGTCCCCACAAGGAAGCCCTTGTGCTTGTCCTCCGGCAGCTGCTTGGCGGAGATCATCAGAATGGGCAGATTGTTGTTGGTTTCCCGCAGGGTTTTGGTAAAGGTGTACCCGTCCATTTTGGGCATCATAATATCCAAAACCACCAGATCAATGTGCTCTTGATCCATGACCTCCAGAGCATTTTCGCCGTTCTCGGCGGTAAACACCGTATAGTTTTCCGCCTGCAGGACGGCTTTCAGCAGCAGGCGGGTGTTTTTATCATCATCTACGACAAGAGTACGAAACATTGCTTTCACCTCACGGTATATCGTACCAGCACTGTATAAACTGAAACGAAACTCACTTTTAGTTTACACCATCTCAAAAATGAATGCAATTCCGCAGGAAGTTTATTTTCGGTTTCGTTTTCGCGCCTATAATCTTTTCAAAGAACAAACTTTTGAAGGATGGTTTGCAAATGCCGGAGAAAAAGCCCTCCCTGCTGTATCGGCTCATCAAATCGCTGGTGCGGCTGTTTTATCCCAAAACCCAAGTGGTCGGCGCTGACACACTGCCCGACGAGCCGATGATCATTGTTGGAAATCATGCTCAGATGCACGGCCCCATCGCCTGCGAACTGTATTTCCCCGGCAAGCGCTATATCTGGTGTGTCGGACAGATGATGCACTTGAAGGAAGTGCCTGATTATGCCTTTCAGGATTTTTGGTCGCAGAAACCAAAATGGTGCCGCTGGTTTTACAGGCTGCTGTCCTATTTGATCGCACCTCTTTCGGTCTTCATTTTTAACGCCGGCCCTTCGATTCCCGTATACCGGGATGCCCGGCTTTTGACGACCTTCAAAATGTCCATAGCCAAACTGCAGAGTGGAGCCAGTATTATCATTTTCCCAGAGCATGATGTTCCACACAACAACATTATTTTTGAGTTTCAGGACAAGTTTATCGACATCGCAAGGGTGTATTATAAAAAGACGGGGACGGAACTCAACTTTGTTCCCATGTACATTGCTCCCGCGCTCAAAAAAATGTATATCGGCAATCCTGTTCGGTTTTGCCCGGAAGCACCCATCAAAGAGGAACGGCAGCGTATTTGCAACTATTTGATGGACGAGATCACAAAAATCGCAACCGCGCTCCCGGAGCACACCGTTGTTCCTTATCCCAATCTTCCCAAGAAGGACTATCCCACCAATATCCCCGGAAAGGCAGGCATCCATGAAAAAGCCCGTTGTTGATTACAGAAACTTTCGGCTGAAAAAGATCAACGAGCCACAGTTCTCTCATCTGAAATATCTGCTGGGCTGGGTGGGATACTTCATCCTCTTTTTCCTGACGGAAACCCTGATCCCGGCGGAAAACTGCTATCCCGTACACTGTTGGCTGGATGATGTGATCCCCTTTTGCGAGTGGTTTGCCATCCCCTATGTGTTCTGGTATGTGCTGATCGTTTTTTCGCTGGTGTATTTTGCACTCTACGATCCTGACAGCTTCAAAAAGCTGATGATCTTCATCATCGTCACTCAGGTGGTGGCCATGAGCATTTACATCCTGTTTCCCAACCGGCAGGATCTCCGGCCTGCTGTTTTTGAGCGGGACAACCTGCTCACCAGCCTCATGGGATTCATCTATTCGGTGGACACCAACACCGGCGTGTGTCCGTCGCTGCACGTGGCCTATTCCATCGGCATTGCGTCCACCTGGCTGAAATATCGGGATGCATCGAAAGGCTGGAAAGCCTTCATTGTGGCGGCGGCGGCGCTGATCTGCATCTCCGTTGCTTTCGTGAAGCAGCACTCTGTGGTGGATATTTTCGCGGCGCTGCCCGTCTGTCTGCTGGCCGAAATCATCGCCTTTGGACGCAGCTATTGGAAGCCCAAACTCGGCCTTTGACAAGGAATCGTGGAAAGGAGCCCTTATGGAAAAAAACGATCTGGAAAAAATGGAACTGTGGAAGCAAATGCTTCCCGATTCGGATCTGGCAGAGGATCAGCGAAAGGAGCGGGCGCGGGAGTTTCTCCGGCTGATGACCTATTACAAATGCGCCATGATGGAGCTGGAGACCCGCATCAACCTGCTGAACGAGGAATATCTGCTGACCCATGACCGTGCACCGGTGAGTACCATCAAAACCCGGCTGAAAACGCCCCAGAGCATCAAGGAAAAGCTGGAGCGGCAGGGCCTGCCCTTTACCTATCAGGCCGTGTTGGAAAACCTCCATGATATTGCCGGTGTTCGGGTGATTTGCGCCTTCACAGGAGATGTTTACACGCTGGCAGACGCCCTGTTCCGACAGGATGACATCCAGTTAATTCGGGTGAAAGACTACATCGCCCAGCCCAAGTCCAACGGCTACCGCAGCCTGCACCTGATCGTTTCGGTACCCATCTACCTGGCAAACGAAAAACGGCGGATGCAGGTGGAAGTTCAGCTCCGCACCATCGCCATGGACTGCTGGGCCAGTCTGGAGCATCAACTGCGGTACAAGCGCAACCGTGTTTTTACCGATGAGATGGCAAACGAGCTGCAGGAGTGCGCCCGCATGAGCGCTCAGCTGGATCAGAAAATGGAAGCACTGCGACAAACAGTGGGGCAGTCTGACCGGATCTGACCCCATTATGAAACATGACATAGAAAAGAGGCGTTTCAGATGAACAACGGTAAAAAATCCCTTTGGCAAGGGGTGAAGTTCACCCTGTTTTCCATCTCGGCAGGTATCATTCAGGTGGGCAGTTTTGCCTTGATGGAGCTGTTTATTCAGGACTACTGGATCCCGTATCTGGTCTCCCTGTGTCTTTCCATCCTGTGGAACTTCACGCTGAATCGGAAGTACACCTTCAAAGCGGCTGTCAACGTGCCCGCCGCCATGGCGAAAGTATTCGGCTTTTATCTGGTGTTTACACCCCTGTCCACCTGGCTGGGGAACCTTGCGGAAAGCCGCGGCTTCCATGATTTTCTCATTTTGGCAGTGACCATGCTGTGCAATTTTGTTCTGGAATTTCTGTTCTGCAAGCTGGTGGTCTATCGCGGAAAAGAGGACACACTGGACTGATCTTTGATTGCACAGCGGCAAAGCACGACGCTGTTTCACCTGTTGATTAACCCTCTGACAAAGCGCCGAAACAGTCTCAAAACGGTGCATTTCTGTAATAATTCCGCCCTCGTTTCAAACCAAGAATGAGCTAAGACCACATGTTTGCCCACAGACACGAAAAATCGCCCCATCGGAATTCCTCTTTCCGATAGGGCGATTTGCGTATCCTTTCATGCCGGCAGTTCCTCTTTCAGTCGTTTTTTCTCAGCTGCGACCTCGGCCTTCATGGTGGCGATCAGCTCGGCCAGCTTTGCCTCGCATTCTTCCTCGGTCTTGCCTGAGACGCCTCGGTTTATTCTTGTGCCGTCTGGCATGACCGCACTGTACCGACCTTCCCAAAGATTCTCTTTTCTGTGGATGATACTGCCGGTTCCATGTTTTCTTCGCTTGCCCTGTGCGGGGCGGAATTCCGTCATGGTTTTCTGTGGCGCCGCCTGCTCTGACACCTGTGGCTCCTGACTGCCTGCTCTACAAAACCGCTGTCAATAGCCTGCTGCTCAATATCAGCTTCCATAGCGGCGATCTCCGCATCGGTCATTTCAATTTCTTCCGTGCGGGTATTGTAAATGTCCATGGAAGCCATGATTTCGTCCAGCGTGACAGCTTCGTAGATAACCGTGCAGACATCGTCGGACTCTGTTACGCCGGTGATTTTTGCATACGAACGTACTGCCGCAGCATCATCGCCAAATTCTCCGG
>CAZVRM010000143.1:0-4642 GCA_964629605.1 uncultured Oscillospiraceae bacterium | reverse complement strand
CCCGTCTTCATTATACCACAAGAACCTCGCTTCCGCGAGGTTCTTTGACAGACTGCGAAACGGCGGAGCATTTCGGCGGAGCATTTGCTCCGCCGTTTTTCTTTTTCGTGAGGATATGCCAGTATACAAAGATGCAGCGGGCACCGGAATCATGAAACATGAAAAATCCATTGTCGAAATGCCCAAATTTTCGCAGAGTAAATCGGCAAAATGCCGAAAAGCGTCAAAAGACGGGGAAAAAGCGGAAAATCATCTGGAAATAAACTCAGGACTATGTTAATATGATGTCAATATCACCTGCGTATCATGCCGCAGAGGGCGCGCGTGAAGGGCAGGTTAAAAAAGGAGAGTTACTCATGAAGAAACTGACCGCTTTGATGCTGGCTATGATCATGATGCTCGGTATGTTTGCAGGCTGCGGTAATGGTGACACCACCACCACTACCGAACCCGATAACTCCGGCACCAGCACCCCCGCTCCCACTCCCACTCCCGGCACCTCTGATACCACTGTTACCCCTGAGGTCGCTTGTGATCCCCTGACCGGCATTGCTTACGCCGAAGACACCACCTACGACTATCTGTACGCTTCTGAGATCACCTCCATGAACTACCTGACCACTTCTGTTTCTCAGAACCAGAAGTCCCTGGCCAACTTCGTGGACACCCTGATCGAGTTTGACTCCTACGGCAACATCGTTCCCTGCCTGGCTGAGAGCTGGGAAGTTTCCGACGACGGTCTGACTTGGACCTTTAACATCCGCAAGGGTGTTAAGTGGTACACCTGCGAAGGCGAAGAGTACGCTGAACTGACCGCTCACGACTTCGTTTCCGCCGCCCGCCTGGTCGCCGATCCCAACTTCGACTCCGATATGCCTGACATGCTGATTTCCTACATCGTCAACGGCATCGAGCTGTATAACTGGGCCGATGAGACCGCTGAGCCCGATTTCACCACTCTGGGCGTCGAGGCTACCGATGACTACACCTTGGTCTATCATCTGCGTCAGCCCTGCGCTTACTTCCTGACTCTGCTGACCTACGGCTGCTACCTGCCCATCAACCAGGAGTTCTATGAGTCCCTGGTCGTTGAGAATCCCGAGCCCGTCATCAATGACGACGGCACCGAAGGCGACCCCGTCACCAACGAGTTTGGTACCGATCGTGACAAGATTCTGTACTGCGGCGGCTATATCTGCTCCAGCTGGCAGCCCCAGGAAGAATATGTCTGGGTCAAGAACGAGAACTATTGGGATGCCGATAACATTTTCATCGAGAAGGTTTCCGGCAAGTACAATGCTCAGGCTGACGCCATCGCTCCCGAAATGTATCTGCGCGGCGAGATCGACGAGTGCAATGTGACCACCGCTATTCTGGATGACTGGATGGCCGGCGAGAACGCTGATGTCGTTCACACCACCATGCCCACCGGTTTCGTCCAGTACATGCTGCTGAACTTCAACCAGAAGCATGAAGACGCCACTGCCGGCAGCTACTATGATATGGCCGTCAACAACAAGAACTTCCGTAAGGCTATCTATCACGGTATCGACTACCTGTACTGCCTGTCCGCTTACGATCCCTACACTCCCGAAGCCATTGCGCAGTCCCGTTTGATGCCTGACGGCTTCTGCGTCACCGACGGTAAGGACTACAACGAGTTTGGCTCTGCCGCCGCTTTCAATGAGATCCCCTTCGACGAAGATCTGGCCAAGGACTACGCCGCCAAGGCTAAGGCCGAACTGGAAGCTCAGGGCTGCGTCTTCCCCATCCAGATGCCTCTGTACTACAATCCTTCGACTGCCAACATGGACCAGTGCTGCCAGCTGCTGGAAGCTCAGCTGGAGGCCACTCTGGGCTCTGACTTCATCGAAATCACCGTCCTGTCCGGTCCCGCTACCAACTACATCGCCGAAGTCCGCCGTCCCGGTAAGTGGGGTCTGTTTGAAGGCGGCTGGGGCCCCGACTATCAGGATCCCGCTACTTTCTTTGAGCCCTTCTCCTTCGGCTGGACCTACGGCAGCCAGGAATACATCAAGGGCGATCAGTACAAGACCGGTTACGTCTACACTGATGAAGACTACGCCAAGGGCGTTATCACCGATTCTGACATGATCGGCACCGAGCAGTTCACCTGGTACGCAATGGTCGAGGCAGCACGCGCTGAAACTCAGGATATGGCCAAGCGTTATGAGCTGTTTGCTGAGGCTGAGGCCTACGCTCTGGAAGAAGTTCTGATGATCCCCTTCCGTCTGCTGAACAACGGTTATGTTGCATCCAATATGTCCATCTTTGATGGTCCTCAGGTCATGGCCGGTATCTGCGGCTACAAGTACAAGGGCCGCCATATGCTGGAGAAGTCCTACAACATGGAAGAGTACACCATGGCTAAGGAAGCCTGGGAAGCTGCCAAGGCTGCTCAGTAATCTCTACGCACTTAAAAACATTGATAATTCAGTGTAAATAGCGGAATCAGCCCCTTATTTACCGATAAGGGGCTGATTCTCTGTAAAATGACTTTCGCTGAATAAAGCGTCAGTGGGAAGTCCGTGCAGGGGTGGTTGTTGGCCGCCTTAGGCGGCTGGAAGCCGTTCCTACAGGGACTTTCTGCGATTATAAACCAAGGAGGAATGTAAACGATGCTGAAATATGTTTTGCGTCGTTTCTGCAGCGCAGTGCTCAGTTTGTTCATCATCGTGACTGTCATGTTCTGTCTGCTGCGAATGATGCCCATCGAAGGTTATCTGGGTGCCAACGTGGATAAGATGTCTCCCGAAGTTATTGCTGCAAAGCTGGCAGCGAAGGGTCTGGACAAGCCTGTTCATATCCAGCTGCTCAATTTCTACAAAGGTTTGTTTAAGGGTGACCTTGGCAGATCGTGGATTTTCCGTGAAAATGTTCCCGTTGTGGACATCATTAAGCCCAAGATCGGTGTTTCACTGAAAATGGGCGGTATGGCCATGGCGCTTGCGCTATGTGTCGGTATGCCGCTGGGTATCATCATGGCTCGCAGCAAGGGCAGATGGCCCGATAAGCTGGGTACAGGCTTTATCGTGTTTATTCAGGCAGCACCGTCGGCGGTGTACTTCCTGTTTATTCAGATGTACTTCACCGGCTGGTTCAAGCTGCCCATGCTGTACGATTCCGATATGCCGGTGACCTGGATTCTGCCTGTGATCTGCCTGGCGCTGCCCTCCATTGCCAGCTACGGTATGTGGATGCGCCGCTACATGGTGGACCAGATGAATCAGGACTACGTCAAGCTGGCAAAGGCCAAGGGTGTTTCCGAGCGTAAGATCATGACCACCCACATCTTCCGCAATGCGGTTGTTCCCATGGTTCAGACCATCCCCGGCTCTCTGCTTCTGACCATCATGGGTTCTCTGTATGTGGAATCCATCTATTCCGTTCCCGGTATGGGCGGTCTGCTGATCAACGTCATTCAGCGTCAGGATAACACTATGGTCCAGGCTCTGGTGCTGATCTTCGCCAGCCTGGGTATCATCGGTCTGTTCCTGGGTGACTTGATGATGATCATCGTCGATCCCCGCATCAGCCTGAACAGAGGGGAGGCCAGCAGATAATGGCATATTTCAAGAAAGGCGCTCAGCTGGAGCGTATGTCTCAGGGTATGGTCAGCCAGCTGGAAAGCGAACTGTCCATCGAAGAAAAGGACGACCTGACTGCAGAAGAGATCGCATCGCTGTCTGCTGACGAGTTCGTTCCCAAGGCCTTTGACGCCCAGAGTGCTGAGGCTGTCGGTTATTCCAACTATTCTTATTGGCGCTGCACCTTCCAGGCCTTCTGGAAGAACAAAATGGCTCGTTTCCTGCTGATCGCTCTGTGTGCGCTGCTGGTGTTCACCATCATCCAGCCCTTCCTGCCCGGTCAGAAGGACCCCAACGAGATTTTCAACACCTATGATAAGTACGGCAAGGCAACTCCCATGAAGAACAAGGGTCCCAGCGCGGAGTTCTGGTTCGGTACCGATGCCGTGGGCCATGACCTGTGGAGCCGTATCTGGTCGGGTACCCGTACCTCGCTGCTGATGGCGCTGATCGTTGCCTCCATCAACTGTGTGGTGGGTATCACCATCGGCATTATGTGGGGCTATGTGCGCAAGCTGGATGCCCTGCTTACCGAAATCTACAACATCATGGATAACATCCCCCGTACCATCATCCTGATCCTGATGTCCTACATTATGAAGCCCGGTATGCCGACCATGATCGTTTCCATGTGTATCGTTGGCTGGCTGGGTATGGCACGTTTCATTCGCAACCAGGTGGTTATGATCCGTGACCGTGACTACAACCTGGCATCCCGCTGTCTGGGTACCGACACCAAGAAGATCATGATTCGTAACCTGCTGCCCTATCTGGTGTCTGTTATCATGCTGCAGACCGCTTTGGCCATTCCCATGGTTATCTCTGATGAGGTGTTCCTGACTTACTGCGGTCTGGGTATGCCCAAGTCGGTGGCTTCTCTGGGCGGCCTGGTGGAAGATGGCCGTAAGGTCATGATGTCGCCCACACTGCGGTATCAGCTGATCTTCCCCGCGCTGGTGGTCACCTTCATCACCGTTTCCTTCTACCTGATCGGTAACGCTTTTGCTGACGCAGCCGATCCCAGAAACCACGTG
>CAZVRM010000142.1:0-4713 GCA_964629605.1 uncultured Oscillospiraceae bacterium | reverse complement strand
GGTCGGCAGACCGGTGTGGCAATCCGTTTCCCAATCCGGGAGCATACGGATTCCCGAGCCAGTGTGCTCACTGGCTCGGAATGACAGGGATTGTGTGCATTTTGCAACGCGCGCTTTTTTCCATTTTTTCGGCTGCTATTCAAAAAGAATGTGCACATCCTGCTGCGCGGTCACCCGTCCCACCGCGGTGCTCCAGGGGGCGAAGGGGCGGAGGGCTTCCAGCAGCTTTTGGGCATCCGCCGGGGGCAGCGCCACCAGCAGACCGCCCGAGGTTTGGGGGTCAGCCGCCAGATCCACCAGCGCCTGAACGGCAGTTGGGGCTTGTCGCAGATGGGCGCCCACATACTCCATGTTGCGGTAAACACCGGCAGGCAGGATGCCCATACCGGCAAGCGCCCGTGCGCCGCTCATCAGCGGCAGCCTTTCACCCTCCAGCACGATGGTCACCCCCGAGCCGGAGGCCATCTCATAGCTGTGACCCAGCAGGCCGAAGCCGGTCACGTCGGTACAGGCGTGGACGTTATCCGCAGCAATGACCGCTTCACCTGCCCTGGCGTTGAGGGTGGCCATGTGCATCCAGGCCTCCTCCAGCTGCTCCCGGGTGCACAGACCGGCCTTTGCCGCAGTGGTCAGCACCCCCGAACCGAGAGGTTTGGTCAGCACCAGCACATCGCCCGGTCTGGCACCCACATTTTTCAGGATGCGGTGGGGATGAACAAAGCCGGTGACGCACAGGCCGTATTTGGGCTCGTTGTCCTGAATGGTATGCCCGCCGGCGATGACACAGCCGGCCTCCACCGCCTTGTCGTGACCGCCCTCCAAAATCCTGCGGATGGTCTGCAGGGGCAGGCAGTTGGGCACGCACAAAAGGTTCATGGCCAGCTTGGGCACACCGCCCATGGCATATACATCACTGAGGGCATTTGCCGCTGCGATCTGACCGAAAAGATAGGGGTCGTCCACCATGGGGGGAAAGAAATCCACCGTCTGAATCACGGCGGTGTCGTCGTTGACCTGATAAACGCAGGCATCGTCGCTGCTGTCATAGCCCACCAGCAGCGCGTGGTTCCGGACGTTGGGCAGTCCGGTCAGAATGGTCGAAAGGGCACCCGGCCCCAATTTGGCGGCTCAACCGGCGGCGGCAGTCATCTGGGTCAAAGGGATCTCTTTTGCCATGGAATTCACCTCCTATACCAAGAATTTGTGTCTTTGCGCGCTGATTATAGCATCTTTTTTGGAAGAAATTTGGAAAAAAGAGAGGAATCTGCTTTATGGATATGAAACAGCTGGAGGCATTTGTCTATGTGGTGGAGACTTGCAGCTTTTCCAAAGCGGGCGAGCTGCTCCATCTGACCCAGCCCACCATCAGCTCCCATATCGCCTCACTGGAGCGGGAGCTGAAGATCAAGCTCATCGTCCGCACCACCAAGGAGACCTATCCCTCCGACGCGGGCAAGCTGCTCTACAGCTATGCCCGGGAGATCCTGTCCATGCGGGAAAATGCCGTACAGGCCATCCGGGTGTTTTCCCGGGAGATGCGGGGAACCATCTCGGTGGCGGCCTCCACCATCCCCGGTCAGTACTATCTGCCCAAGCTGCTGCAGGCCTTCCGGGAGAAATATCCCGACATCAAGTTCCAGATCCGGATGACTCACAGCGCCGACGTGGTGGAGCAGGTCTCCGCACGGGCGGTGGAGGTGGGCTTTACCGGCACCCAGCTGGACGCGCCCAAGTGCACCTACCGGGAGTTTGCCGACGACAAGCTGGTGGCCATCACGCCCAACGAGCCCCGGTTCCGGCAGTATACCGGCAAGGGGTTTCCCATCCGCAACCTGCTGGAGGAGACCTTTCTCAGCCGGGAAAAGGGCAGCGGCACCCGCCGGGAGACCGAAAGTTTTCTGCGGGAGCTGGGCATCGACCCCGACCGTCTGCAGACGGCGGTGGAGGTGCGCTCCACCGAAAGTATTGTGAAAATGGTCAGTGAGGGCATGGGCGTGGCCGTGGTCTCCAAAAGCGCCTGCGAGGATTATCGGCAGTTCGGCAAGGTGCTGACCTTTGACTTTGACAACATCAGCCTGCGGCGCAAGCTGTATCTCCTCAAACATAAGAACAATATCCTGTCGCCCATCGCCCAGGTGTTTTACGATTACGCCAAGAATTTTTATAAAAAATCCTGAAAAACGAAGAAGGGCGCGTTGCAAAATGCGATTTGTCATTGCGAGGCCTGTGAAGCAGGCCGTGGCAATCCGTTTTTCCTGTGATGGAGGATACGGATTCCCACGCAAAATGCCGCCAAATGGCGGCATACTTGCTCGGAATGACCGGGTTTGCACACATGTCCAACTGGCTATTTTATCGTTCTACCAGCGGTTTCTTGACTTTTAGGGGTGGAAAGTCCTAAGATTTTGGCAGGAGGGATTGCCATGGATCTGAAAAAGACCGGCGCGCTCATTGCCGCCATCCGAAAGGAACAGGACTTGACGCAGGAGCAGCTGGGAGAAAAATTATATGTTACCGGAAAAGCGGTGTCCAAGTGGGAGCGGGGCGTCAGCGCCCCGGGCATCGACCTGCTGGAAAAGCTGGCACAGGTGCTGGGCATCACCGTTACCGAGCTGCTGGCCGGGGAGCGGGTGGAGCCGGAAAGGCTGCCCGCAAAATCAGAGGAGGTTGCCATACAGGCTGTGCGGCAGGAACATTTGAACCGCAAACGGTTTTTATTTGTCTGTGCTGCCATCCTGCTGCTGTTTGTGGGTTATGTGCTGGCAGAAAACTGGTCAGCACTGGGGGAGCGGGGCGACCCGCGGCCCTATCTGGCAAAGGTGCCTGTGATTTTGACCCAGGGCTATGCCGAATTGGACAAGTACGAAAACGGCGGCGTGCCACTGATGACCTTTCGGATGTGCCGGGAAAAAGCCTTTGCTTACATCGAAAACCGCTGGGATGTGGAATATCAGGAGCAGATGGGACGGGGATACAAATTTCAGGGAGAAGATTGCGCGGTGACCGTCCTCCGGGAGGGTTATCTGGGTCTGTTCACCATCTGGGAGGTTTACGCCTATCCAAAATCATAACAGAAAAGCCTGTTGCAAAATGCAGTCTTGTCATTGCGAACCAGTCCGCAGACTGGTGTGGCAATCCGTTTTACGATGCAATTCGGGACGGATTCCCACGCCAGTGTGATCACTGGCTCGGAATGACGAGGGTTACAGATATTTTGCAACAGGCCCTTTTGATTTTTATGACCGGTCTCCCGGCTGGAACAACAGGGCGGCCAGCAGAGAGAAAAACACCGCCGCCGCAATGCCGCCGGCCGATGCCGTCAGCCCGCCGGTAAAAGCCCCCAGCAGACCCTGCTCCTGTACGGCGGTCTTGACCCCCTCGGCCATGGTGTGGCCAAAGCCCAGCAGCGGCACGGTAGCGCCCGCTCCGGCGAACTTTACCACCGGCCCCCAAATTCCCAGCCCCGACAGCACCACGCCCAACACCACATAAGCGCTGAGGATACGGGCGGGGGTCAGGCGGGTGCGGTCGATGAGCACTTGACTCAGCGTGCAAATCAGACCGCCCACCAAAAATGCTTTCAGATACATCATACACAACCCTCCAGCCGTATCAGATGGCAGATGCCCGGGATGGACTCCCCCTGGTTGGAGGAGGTGGGGCTCATCATGGCGCCGGTGCCGCAGAACAGCACCTTTTTCAGTTTGCCTGCGGCAAGGTCGGGCAGCAGTCTGCCGCACAGCACCGCCGCCGAGCAGCCGCAGCCCGAGGCACCTGCGTGGGCATCCTGCTCCTCGTTATACAGCAGCATCCCGCAGTCCTGATACCGCTCGCCCAGCTCCACGCCGTCCTGACGGAAGAGCTCCAGCACCACATTCCGGCCAATGGCGGCAAGGTCGCCGGTGACGATCAGATCGTATTCCCGGGGCAGGGTACCGCTGTCCCGGAAAAAGGTGCGCAGGGTCTCGTAGGCGCTCTGTGCCATGGCGGCACCCATGTTGCCGCTGTCGGTGATGCCCGGGTCATAGACCCGTCCGGGGGTGGCAGCTGTCACACGCACCGGGCCTTCTCCGGCAGAAAGCACCGCCGCACCGCAGGCGGTGGCTGTCCACTGGGCGGTGGGAGGCCGCTGACCGCCGTATTCCAGCGGATAGCGGTACTGGCGCTCGGCGGAGCAAAAGTGGGAGGAGGCCATGCACAGGGTGCGGTTTGCAAAGCCGCCCGAAACCATGGCAGAGCCCAGAATCAGGCTTTCCGCCATGGTGGAGCAGGCGCCGTACAGCCCCAGATAGGGCAGTCCCAGCCCCCGGGCGGCAAAGCCGGTGGAGATGCACTGGTTCAGCAGGTCGCCCCCCAGCGCGCAGTCGATGCGGGACAGGGTCAGGTCGGCCTTGGACAGAGCGGCTTCGCAGGCCAGCTCCACCATCCGGCACTCGGCCTGCTCCCAGGTTTTTTTGCCGAAGCGGTTGTCCCGGGTCACATGGTCAAAGCATTTGCCCAGAGGGCCTTGTCCCTCCTTGGTGCCCACGGCAGTCGCCCAGGTCTGCACATGAACAGGGCTCTCGAAAAACAACGTATCACCCACCCGGCTCATGCCATCACCTCCATCAGCCACAGGATCACGCCGTAGGCCACGCTGGCGGAAATGCCCCAGGTGAGCACCGGCCCTGCGATGGTGAACATCTTGACACAGGTGCCCAGCACGAAGCCCTC
>CAZVRM010000141.1:0-4731 GCA_964629605.1 uncultured Oscillospiraceae bacterium | reverse complement strand
GGCATCAATGCGGATTATTACGGCAGTACCGATTATATTCAGTGCGACCCGGAGCATCGTGTCTTGCTGCTGGTAGGCGACAAGGATGGCATTCGTACCGCCGAGGTGGTGTCGCTGGAGACCGGCGAGGTACTGTATACGATCGAGCGCCCCACCGAAGAATACTGGCGGTTCTATCTGGCACAGGACAACCGCCTGCTGGTGCGGAAGGGCGAGACCGACGAAAGCGCCCTCTGGCTGGTGGAATATTCCGTATTACCGGAAAACGCCGTCCCTATGACGGCGGAATGGGAGCCGCCACGACAGGCGGCTGAGGTCTCCTGGCCCCTCCCGACCCAGTGGCAGATGGGCGACCATACCGTTACCTGGGAAGATCATGTCATTCTGGTGGACGGCACAGTGATCCTGGACGGCGATTACCGCATTCAGGAAGCTGCCTGTGCCGAAGGTCTGAGCTACAGTGTCCGGGCAATTCTGGACGATCATCGCATTCTGTACACCTGCGGTGGTTCACTGACCATCGACCATATCGGAATTTATGACTACGAAACCGGAGAGGATCAGGTTCTTGCCGGGGAAAACTCCGTGGTGCGGCAGCTGGAAGCGGATCGCCTGCTGTTTTACTACAGCGATCACGGCATAATGAATGCCGACGGCTACGATTTTTTTCTGGTGCATCTGAAAGATTATGACATTCAGCCACTGGAGACCGGCCATGACGGCTGGGAGAGCAAGACCGACCGGGTGACCTTCAATGCGGAGAATACCCGTCTGTGTCTGGTCACCGACGGTCTGGTGCAGGTCTTTGACCTGCAGAGCGGCGAAGAGGTCTTTTGCTGGCAGGGGGCGGCGGGAGATCCTATCACCGCATGGCCTGACGGCGAGGATGCTGTGGTGATCCAGCGTGCTGACGGACTGTGGAAAGTAGAATATTAATGCAAATGGGCAGCGAAAGCTGCCCATTTTGTCGCAATTCTTTGTGAAAAAACCGTTGTGCATCCCGAACAAATGTGCTATCATAAACATATATATGCTTTTTGAAAGAGGAACCCTATGTTTTACTATATTTCGGGAAAAGTCGCAGTCATCGAGCCGGGAATGGTGGTCATTGACGCAGGCGGTGTGGGCTATGCTATCAACACCTCCTACACCTCTGCCCGGTCGGTGAAAACCGGCGAGCAGACCACCTTTTACACCTATCTGCACGTGCGGGAGGGCATTTTTGAACTGTACGGCTTTTTCCGCCGGGAAGAGCTGTCCTGCTTTAAGCAGTTGATCGCCATCTCGGGCGTTGGCCCCAAGGCTGCTCTGGCCATTTTGGGCGCTGTCACTCCCGAAAAGCTGGCGCTGTGCGTCATTTCCGGCGACGAAAAGTCGCTGACCGCCGCACCGGGCATCGGCAAAAAGCTGGCCCAGCGTATCCTGCTGGAACTGAAGGACAAAATGTCCAAGGATCAGCTGGAGGCGGCAAGCGGCTCTTCCGGCATCATCATGCCCGAACTGGCCGCTCCCGGCGGCGCTATGGAGGATGCGCTGGCGGCACTGGCGGTGCTGGGCTATCCCCGGGCGGTGGCGGTCAATGCCCTGCAGGGGGTGGATACGTCCGGCCTTGCCACCGACGAGATCGTTCGGGCGGCACTCAAACGACTGTTTTAAGGAGGGGAGACCATGGCTATCGAGTTCGGTGAAGCACTGGAGGAAGAGCGCATCGTCTCCTCTACGCTGACCCACGAGGACGAGCAGGAGGGCTCGCTGCGCCCCCGACTGCTCCATGAATATACCGGCCAGGAAAAAGCCAAGGAAAATCTGGAGGTCTATATCAAAGCTGCCAAGCTGCGGGCTGAGCCGCTGGATCATGTGCTGTTGTACGGCCCGCCCGGTCTGGGCAAGACCACCCTGGCGGGCATCATCGCCAATGAAATGGGGGTCAACATCCGCATCACCTCCGGCCCTGCCATCGAAAAGGCGGGCGATCTGGCAGCCCTGCTGACCAATCTGAACGAAAACGACGTGCTGTTCATTGACGAGATCCACCGCCTCAACCGCAGCGTGGAAGAGGTGCTGTATCCCGCCATGGAGGATTATGCACTGGACATCATCATCGGAAAAGGCCCTGCCGCCCGCTCCATCCGTCTGGATCTGCCCAAGTTCACCCTGATCGGTGCAACCACCCGGGCGGGACAGCTGTCCTCGCCCCTGCGCGACCGATTCGGCGTGCAGCTGCGGCTGGAACTGTATACCCCCGAAGAACTGCAGGCCATCGTCACCCGCACGGCAGGCATTTTGGGTGTGGACATCGAGCCCAGCGGCGCCATGGAGATCGCACGGCGCTCCCGCGGCACGCCCCGTATCGCCAACCGCATTTTGAAGCGCGTCCGGGATTTTGCTCAGGTCAAGGGCAGCGGCTGCGTGGATCGGTATATGGCCGATGTGGCGCTGGCGGCACAGGAGATCGACGGTCTGGGTCTGGATCGCACCGACCGGCGGATGCTGGAGAGCATCATCCGCAATTTCCGGGGCGGCCCGGTGGGTCTGGAGACCCTGGCCGCCACCATCGGCGAGGAAAGCGTCACACTGGAGGACGTTTACGAGCCCTATCTGCTGCAGATCGGCTTTTTGAACCGCACCCCCCGTGGCCGGTGCGTCACCATGAAGGCCTATGAGCATTTAGGCATCCCCTTCCAGGGACAGAGGGAATTGTAACATCATCGTTGTAGGGGGCGGCGTCCCCGACGCCCCGCCTTTTCAGATAGTTTCATAAAAAGAGAGGTATCATCCATGAAATATTTCGGAACGGACGGCATTCGCGGCGAAGCCAACGTGGAACTGACATTTGACCTGGCCTATAAAGTAGGTCTGGGTTTGGGTACGCTGCTGGAAGAACAGCTGGGTCGCCGCCCGCTGGTTTTCATCGGCCGTGACACCCGTATTTCGGGCGGTATGCTGGAGGCCGCCCTCACTGCCGGTCTGTGCAACGCAGGCACGGACGTGACTTCGCTGGGCGTGATGCCCACTCCCGGCGTGGCCTATCTGACCGCCAATACCGAAGAGGCCGACGCAGGTATCGTGATTTCTGCAAGCCACAATCCCTTTGGGGACAACGGCATCAAGATTTTCGGCGGTGCAGGCTATAAGCTGACCGACGAGCAGGAAGCACAGCTGGAGCAGTACATCGACAATCCTCCCACGCGGGTGCGTACCGGCGGGGACATCGGCGCCGTGAAGGCCTTTTCCGGCGGCGACCCGGTGGAGGCCTATGTGCGCCATGTGGCAGGTACCGCGCCCTGCCGCCTGATCGGTCTGCGGGTGGCGGTGGACTGCGCCAACGGCGCATCCAGTACCACGGCAGAATCCCTGTTCCGTGCGCTGGGCGCTGACGCGGTCATCACCCACGCCCAGCCCGACGGCGTGAATATCAACGAAGGCTGCGGCTCTACCCATCTGGAAAAGCTGCAGGAAATGATGAAGTCCGGCCGTTACGCCATCGGCTGTGCTTTTGACGGCGATGCCGACCGGTGCCTGCTGGTGGATGAGACCGGCGAAGTCATCGACGGCGACCACATCATGGGCATCCTTGCCGATTTCATGAAGAAAAACGGCAAACTGAAGGGCGGCGCTGTAGGCACCATTCTGACCAATCTGGGTCTGCACGCCTTTTTGGAGGAGCGCAATATTCCCATCCGCAGCACCAAGGTGGGCGACCGCTATGTGCTGGAGTGTATGCGCGCCGAAGGCTGGAACATCGGCGGCGAGCAGTCGGGTCATCTGATTCTGTCCGACTATGCCACCACCGGTGACGGTCAGCTGACCGCCGTACAGTTCCTGTGCGCCATGAAAATGAGCGGCAAGACAGCTTCCGAGCTGAACCGGCTGATCGAGTCCTTCCCCCAGGTTTCCATCAACGTGGCCGCCCCCAATGCGGTCAAGCATCGGGTGGCCGCGCTGCCCGAAGTCGTGGCGGTGGGCGAGGAGATCAAGGCCGCCTTCAACGGCGCCGGTCGTGTGGTCATCCGTCCCTCCGGCACCGAGCCCAAGGTTCGCGTCATGGTGGAAGGCCGTGACAAGGCCATGGTGGACGAACTGGCAAAAAAGGCTGCGGAAGTGGTCAAAAACGCCGTGGAAAAACTGTAAAAGAAAGAAGAGGAGAACGCATGAAAAGAAAGATCCTGCCTCTGACACTGCTTGTTTTGGTGACAGCAGCACTTTGCTGCCTTGCCTCCGGCTGGAAAAGTGACACGGCTCATGTGTATCCCGATATCAAAGCCTTCAACAGTGCCGCCGCCGGAAAGAAGGCTTGCTACGTGTCCGCTGAAGAGGCGAAAAACATGACCACCCGGGCTCTGGCGGAGACCGTGCTGACCTATCCCTATCTGGTGGATATGCACGCTTTTGATTCGCCTGACCTGTGGTTTCGCAGCGCAAAAGACAGTCTGCCCATGCTGAAAGAACTGTGCAGCCGGGAAGACGCCCTGACGGCACTGTGTAAGCAGGCGGAAAATGCCGGAGAGGACGTGCTGCTCCGGATGAACTGCGCCACGCTGATGGCCTGTATGGAACGGGCCGCATAACCAAAAAAGAAACGCCCGGAGCAAAGTGCTCCGGGCGTTTTCAGTCTGTCAGCTGACCCGCTTTTTCGTGTTTTTTACTTCAGTTCGTAGCCGCAGAACAGGATGGCAGCCTTTGCCAGCTCGGCGGTGGGGTCGATGAAAGCGCCGGGCAGTTTGAGCTCCT
>CAZVRM010000140.1:0-4733 GCA_964629605.1 uncultured Oscillospiraceae bacterium | reverse complement strand
GTATGTAAAGAACTATTCCGGCCATAATCTCGCACTGAAGGCAGGCGCCACAAAGTTGTTGGAAGCCGTTGGTCAGATGGCCAGTTAATTGTGCCCCTTACCGAGGGAGGTGATTGATGATGGGCAGAAAACCCGATCTGCCATGTGATATCGAACAGGTAGTTGATTTGCTTGGGATCGAAGTAGTTCGTGATACTGGCACTCAATTGCATTGTCGATGTCCTTTCTGCGCAGATCGAAAAGCTCATATGAATGTGAAGATCCGAGACAATGTGTTTCGGTGCAACCGATGCGGCAAAGGTGGGGGCATCCTCCACCTTTACGCAGAGTTTTGCGAAGTCACCCTCCACACGGCCTATGAGGAGCTCTGTAAGATGTTCGGTTCCGACAGCAATGAAAAACCTCGTGAGTATACACGGAAGCGTAAGCCGATTGAGACAGTGGAGCTTCCTATAGCCTCAGCTGAGGTGCGAGATAACACCTATTCAAATCTGCTCTCGCTTTTGACCCTTTGCCCCACACATCAAGCGTCGTTAAAGGATCGAGGATTGACCCAAGATGAGATTAACTGGCTTGGCTATCGCACAACGCCCACGACACGATTGAAGCGTATCGTGACCGAGCTGTTGGAGCGTGGTTGTATCCTGGATGGTGTCCCAGGTTTCTATTGCCAGAAAGATACTGGTCAATGGACTCTGGACATTAGAGGCTCTGGAATCATGCTTCCGGATCGAAATCTCATCGGGCAAATTGAAGCCATTCAGGTTCGCCTTGATAAGGTTTATAACCAGAAGTTCTATAACCTGACGAGTGTCGATCAGTACTACGGGACACAGTCCAAGTGCTGCCCACACTATGTCGGGGTTCGTGAGGGGGACAAGGTCGTCTGTCTTACAGAAGGCGTGATGAAGGCAGATATCGCCTACAACTTTGCGCTGGGCACCTCGTATGAATGTGGTTTTGTCGGTCTTACTGGAGTGCCAAGCTATTCTCAGTTCGAGCGTGCGCTTGAAGAACTAGGCGCTATTGGCGTGGAACGGATCAACATCATGGTTGACTCGGACTATCAGGTCAAAGAAGAGGTTCGCAAGGCGCGCGACCGCTATATTGAAATGGGAGTCGCCACAGGCTTTGAGATGGTACCGATTACTTGGACACAAAAGCGGAAAGGTGTAGATGATCTCTATAAGCATCTTTTCCGAAACAAATGATTTTGACTTGGGCTGCAGCATTTGTGCTGCAGCCCTCTGCGTATAGGAGGATCTATATGGTTCCGATTGAAAATCAAGACCGACCGAATACCAAAGCAGTATACACCTGCTCAAACTGCGAGAAGGTTCTGTTCGATGGCAATCATGACCATCCGAGATGGAACTTCTGTCCCATGTGTGGGCAGGAGATTGAGTGGGATAAGGCAACGAAGGTTGTTTGGGAAGAGAAGAACTGTAATGTCTGTGGCGGTTGGCTCGTCAAGTTCCACCCAGCAGGCTTTTGGTATGCCTCCAGCGACTATGTTGGAATGGATACATGCCAGACCTGTTGGCTTGAGGAGTGCCTCACAACCAACTGCTTGGGCTGTAAACGAGGGAACTATCCAGACTGTAAGTGGATTGATTTGAAGAAGTTTTATCAGGAGGAAGACAAATGAGCGTTGAAATCTATATTGATGACCTGAAGCCTGAGATTCAAAAACAGGTATTGGAAGAGTTGGGTCTCGAAACTGCAGAAGATGGGAATTATGATATTATCCCTCTCTTCAGCGTAGAGAGACCTGAGTAAGCCTGCCTGTCATAAACTATTTGGAGGTTACTATGGACAAGGAAAATGAGATCAAGATAGGTGAAGCTACCTATACGGTAGAGCGTCAGTTTTCTGGTAAGAAGACCCTGAAGGAGCTTTTGGTTGAGCACATCGTTTCAGAAAAAAGGAAAGAGGATGCCAAGAATGCTCCCGACATCGATGAAATCGCATAAGGAACTACTTTGCATCTGACAGAAAGGGCAGGATACCAAGCGGAAACGCTGGCATCCTGCCCTTTTTTGTTTGTTTATGTAGTGGGTCATTGTTCGTCAGTAATTATTTCATAATAGGTACTGGGTACATCAACCTCGCGGGCGGTCTCCATCTTGAACTGCTTCATAGCTTCCTTGGCGTTGGGTTCCACATACTTGTTATTACTGGACATAGTCATAATCTCCTTTTCATTGAGTTTACGACCATAGTGTGAGCCGTCGCACAAGGAATATGTTTGGTAATTTTTGTCGTATCAAAGCACAGCCGTCAAAGCGCAATATACCAGCGACAGCGCCATCAGGATGCTGAGGGGCAGTTTATATTTGTTATAAACATTTTTAATGGCACGTCCGAACAGGCACCAGCTGAGGGACGCCACGATCAGCAGTGCCAGCATAATGCCCGAACCGGCAACGATGGCCCACAGTTCGGTGGTATAGGGCACCACATACACCGAAAACAGGCTGATGGCCGACACCCAGCTCTTCATATTGAGGATCTGCAGCAAAATACCGGCAGAATAGGTAGATTCTCCCTGTTTTTCGGCGGTTTCTTCCTGTTTCATGCCGCTTTTCAGCATGGTACAGGCCAGATAGAGCATATAGGCGGCGCCTGCCCACTTGAGTACCGGCACCACAGAAGGGATGACCGCCGCCAGCGCCACATTGAGCAGACCGCACAGCAGCGCCTTGACGAACACCGAGCCCATACTGGCAACGATGAACTTGCGGCTGCCCCGGAGGCCGTAATTGGCGCCCAGGTACATACACATCAGATTGTTGGGGCCGGGCGTAAAGGCGGTGGCCGCCAGATAGAGGATCATGGCAGGAAAGTCGATCATGGTTTCTTCTCCCATTCAAATCAAATCGACCATGTTATATCATAACCGGTGTTGAATTGCAAGATGCTTGTATCAGATGGAGCTTTTTGGTATAATATAAAAAATGTAAAATACAGGGAGGATTCCTCATGAAATATACCTTTGGCTTTATCGGCACAGGCAACATGGGCGGCGCGGTGGCAAAAGCCGTCTGCCGCAGCGCAGGAGGCGAACAGCTTCTGCTGTGCAATCGCAGCATGGAAAAAGCACAGGCACTGGCTGCCGCGCTGGGCTGTGCCGTGGGCGACAGCGCACAGGTCGTCGGTTCGTGCGCCTATGTGTTTCTGGGGGTCAAGCCTCAGAGCATGGAAGCCCTGCTGGCAGAGCTGCAGCCCCTGTTGCAGCAGCACAAGCCGGTGCTGGTGAGCATGGCCGCCGGTTTGACGGCAGCGCAGATCGAAGAGATGGCAGGCGGCAGTCTGCCGGTGATGCGGATTATGCCCAACACGCCGGTGGGCATTGGCTGCGGCGTGGTGATGTACTGTAAAAACGCCCTGCTCTCCCCCGCTCAGGAACAGCAGTTGGTGCAGGCCATGGCGCCCTGCGGCATCGTAGACCCTCTGGAGGAACATCTGATGGATGCAGGCTCGGCACTTTGCGGCTGCAGTCCGGCCTTCACCGATCTGTATCTGGAGGCGCTGGCTGACGGCGCGGTGGCCTGCGGCATTCCCCGTGTCAAGGCGCTGAAATACGCCGCAGCAGCCGTGGCCGGTGCGGCACAGCTGGCACTGGCAAGCGGTGCGCATCCCGGCGCATTGAAGGATGCCGTCTGTTCCCCCGGCGGCAGCACCATTCAGGGTGTGCGGGCGCTGGAAAACCGCGCCTTCCGCGGCGCGGTGATGGAGGCCGTCATTACGGCGGCAGGCGCCAGCGGCAATTTGGGAAAGAAATAAGCACCGCCCCGACGGATAACCGTCGGGGCGCATTTTTATCGTTTGGTGTTCAGTTCATAGACTTTTTTCAGGCCGTGCAGTACCAGATCGGGCTCCGGCTGTGCCTGAATCCCACAATGAGGCAAAATGATGTCGCATAACGGCCCGGTGGAGATCACCGGCAGCCGGCTCTCTCCGGCAAAATCACGCAGCCGCTCCACCAAGCCTTCCACCATGGCGGCAGCCCCATAGACCGCGCCGTTGTTCATGGAGTCCACCGTGTTTTTACCCAGCAGAGACTTGGGCGGCTCCAGCGCGATCACCGGCAGTTCGGCAGCCATCCGGGACAGAGACTGAATTCCGGCAAAAGCGCCGGGACAGATGAGCACGCCGCACAGACGGGCTTCCCGGTCGATGAGGGTCAGGGTGGTGGCATCACCCAAGCCCACCACTACAAAGGGCGGCTTGTACCGATCCAGCGCGCCCACACATCCGGCGGCAATATCTGCCCCCAGCTCGGAGGGCCGCTCGATTTTGATATTCAGACCGGTACGCACGCCGGGACCCATAAACAGCGGTTTCACGCCGCAGAGCTTTTCCACCGCACCGCCCAGCACCGGGCTGAGGGGCTTCACCACAGATGCGATCACCGCGCCCCGGATCTTTCGCACATCCACGCCGTTCATGTGCAGAATGGTCTGCAGGGTGACAGCGTATTCATCACTGCTGCGGTTGCCCGCAGAAGACAGCCGTGCCGTGCACTTGAGCGCATCCTTATCATACACGCCAACCTTGATAACCGTATTGCCAATATCAGCCACAAACAGCATGGAACCGCCTCCTTTTTCAGATTAATTGTACCATAATTACCTGAAAATACAAGAAAAATCGCCGGAGGAAACCCTCCGGCGATGCAGCGTGTCAAAAAAGTCAGATTTGTGCTTACCAAAGGACACGGGCCGCTGAGG
>CAZVRM010000139.1:0-4742 GCA_964629605.1 uncultured Oscillospiraceae bacterium | reverse complement strand
ATGGCCTTGGAGGTATTTGCGTTCTGGATGATTGGATCGCTGCTGTTGGCCATTGGACTTGCATTATGGATCAGTACAGAGCTGTAAATAAGGACCTCGCATCCACCATAAACGGATGCGAGGTCCATTTTAGCTATTTCTCATTTCTATGATTGCCCCATATATCAAAAACACCCAGCCTGCGGCGAGGATCACGATGATTTCAAAGGCGATTAGAAATAGAAAAACGGGCAACTCTATTTTCTTTCTGATTTTTATGGTAAGCCTCAACGCAGCGATTGCCAAAAGAGCAACTGTGCCGGAAACAGTAATCCCCGCCAAATTATGCTTCTTTCCGCAGTTCCACGATAAAGGTGTTGATACCGTCCTTGCTTTCGACCCAGATCTTGCCTTTATGCTGTGTCACGATACTTTCCGCAATGGAGAGGCCCAGGCCAAAGCTTCCATCCCGACTTCTGGCTTTATCCATACGGTAAAAACGGTCAAATATCTTTTTCAAATCGTCTGGCGGAATCTCCTTGCCGGGATTGGACACTTTCAGCTGGCATTTACCATGTCCGCTACTATACAGGCGTACAGTTGTTTCTCCGCCAGGGCAGGAATACTTATGTGCGTTGTCCAGCAGAATGTCTATCAGCTGCTGCAATGCTTGTCCGTTTCCAGACACCACGATCCCAGGTTCCACTGAGTTTTCCACAGTCAAACCTTTTTCCACAAATACACCTTCGAAAGAAATTGCTGTGTCGAGTACGATCTTGCTAAGATCAACCGGCATCATCTGCTGCTTGGTCTGCTCTGCATCGGCTTTTGCTAACTCCAGCATCTTTTCGACCAGCATTTTCATCTGTTGGCTCATCAGCAGGATGCTTTGCGAAAAGCTCCTTCGCTGTTCTTCGCTGTAATCTTCGTTTTGCAGCATATCGGCATTCGTCATGATGACCGTAAGAGGTGTCTTCAGTTCATGGGAGGCATCTGCCACAAACTGCTTTTGCTGCTGCCATGCGGCAGCAACCGGCTTGACGGCCCACTTGGAAAGAAAAATGCTGATTGCAAGAAAGCCAAGAAAACTGGCGAAGCCAATCAGCAGAGAATTTTTCAGCAGACTGTCCAGGGTGTTGTTTTCACTGGACATATCTGAAAAGACGAGCACGGTGCCTTTAGGCGTTGACACGCGGCAGAAGCGGAGGTTGTGTTTATCGACAACACCAGTTTCGCGTCGGCTTCCCACGGACTCGTTGATCAAGTCCGTCAGAAACTCTTGATCTGACAGGTCGTAATATCCGCCGCCAGTGGATACAAGTTCACCCCTCGTGCCAAGTTGAAGGGTGAAATAAGGCAAGCGCAAATCCGGTGATTGTTCATTAGGCCGACCCAACCGGAACGGATCTGCGGCAATCGTTTTCATCATACTGATACTTTCATTTTCCAGATTGGTCCTTGTAGAGTTATATACCAACCCGAAAATGATACACAGCATGACAGTTACCATCGTCATATTGATAATAACAAATTTGATTTGCAGCTTTCGTATCATTCTTCCACCGCCTCTACAATGTACCCAAGGCGCCGTTTCGCCTCGATGCGGATATTGGAACCGATGTGGTTAAGTTTCTTTCGGAGCAGTCCTACATAGACTTCAACATGGTTTTCTACGGCATTGGAGTCAAAGCCCCATACACGACACAGAATCAGCTCCTTCGGAAGTATCTGCCCATGAGAGGACATAAGGAAGCGCATAACATCAAATTCTTTTGCCGACAGCCGAATATGGTTGCTGCCGCAGTTCAGTGTGCAGGTGGAGAGGTCAAGAGCGGTATTTCCCAAAACCAACTCATTCACCTGTGGTCCCTGTCGGCGAAGCAAGGCGTTAATGCAGGCCAGCAGTTTTCGGCTGTCAAATGGCTTAGTCAAGTAATAGTCCGCTCCGGCGTTCAAGCCTTCGATTTCGTCCTCCAGTTCCGATTTTGCGGTCAGCATCAATATGGGAATACCGCAGCGGTCGGTACGCACTTTTCGTGCTACCTCATAACCATTCATTTTGGGCATCATCACATCCAGGATCAGAAGGTCATAGATGCCGGTTTCAGCATAGGCCGTCCCGTCCTCACCATTATAGACGCACTCCACTTCAAACCCCTTGCTTTGAAGCAACGCTTTCAGGGAATCCGCTAACAGAACTTCATCCTCAATTATTAATATCTTCATAGGGAACCCTCCCATTATGTTGTTTCCTGCATCATAAAGGAAAAAGTTGAATATAAGCTGAACGAACCAATAAGTTCACAAAAGTTTCATAAATCGGGGGTTTTTCTTCAGTATTCATTCAGCGGCGGATGGTACTTTTAAATGCGAAAACCAAACGCAACCAAGCGTTGAACAAAAACGCATCGAAATCCCTTCTCATCTACTACCCGTGAAAGGAGGCTTTTGACCGTGGCATATCAGACTGTATTCAAACGCTATGAGTTAAAATATATGCTTACGCAAGAGCAAAAAAAGAAAGTGTTGGATGCGATGGCCCCGTATATGGCATTAGACAAATTCGGGCGAACCACGATTCGCAACATCTATTTCGATACAAACAACTATCGTCTGATCCGGCACTCTATCGAGAAACCAGCTTACAAAGAGAAGCTGCGGATTCGCAGCTACGCCCGAGCCAATTCAGACAGCACAGTGTTTGTAGAACTGAAAAAGAAGTACAAGCACGTCGTTTATAAACGGCGTGTTTCTCTGCCGGAAGAAGAAGCGATGGAGTGGATTTGTGGAGAAACCCACTGTGACATGGACACTCAGATTTCAGCGGAAATCGACTATTTCATGGATTACTATGAAACACTCCACCCGGTGGTATTCCTGTCCTATGAAAGAGAAGCATTTTATTCCAAGGACAACTCTGATTTCCGCGTCACTTTTGACGATACCATTCTTTGCCGTCAAGAGGATCTATCCCTTGAATCAGAGGTTTACGGAACTCCCATCCTGCCCGAAGGGATGGTTCTGATGGAAATAAAATGTTCCGGTGGTATTCCTCTGTGGATGGTGCATGTGCTGTCAGCAGAGCACATTTATAAAACTTCCTTCTCAAAATACGGAACCGCTTACCAAACAATGATATTACCCAAGTTAATGGAGGTCTCTCACTATGCTTAATTCGATTTTTCGCGGACTGTTTGATACGGATATGACCAGTGTCATCAGTGTTTCTGATTTTCTGCTGTGCATTGGCTGTGCACTTCTGATCGGCCTGATTCTTGCCGGGGGTTATATGTACCGCTCCCGCTATACAAAAAGCTTTATCGTGACCTTGGCCTTGCTGCCTACGGTCGTATGCGTTGTCATTATGATGGTCAATGGCAATGTGGGTGCCGGCGTTGCAGTGGCAGGAGCGTTCAGCCTCGTGCGCTTCCGCAGCGTCCCCGGCACAGCAAAGGAGATCACCATGCTGTTCCTTGCTATGGGGGCCGGTTTGATCGCAGGTATGGGTTATCTGGGATTTGCACTCCTGTTTACGCTCATTATGTGCGCTCTCAGTGTTCTTTTCAACCATCTGGATTTTGGAGCTAAAAAGAATGCCGCAATTTATAAGACGCTGAACATCACAATTCCAGAGGATCTTGACTATTCCGGTGTATTTGAGCCTATCCTCCGCGAATATGCCTCATCCTGTGAACTCGTCAGGGTCAAAACCACAAATATGGGCAGCTTATTCCGGCTTACATATAATCTCACTCTGCGGGATGTCGGTCGAGAGAAAGAAATGATTGATAAACTCCGATGCAGAAACGGAAATCTGGAAATCACAGTATCCAAGCAGGAAACTACCGTAGCAGAATTGTAAAAGGTGGCTAAGAGTTCATGAAGTTTAAACCATTATTTGCTATATTCCTTATCCTTGCGATGCTGCTTACGGGATGCGGAAATCAGGGCAGCAGTGTATCTGTGGGCAGTAATATAAACAATACAACATCAAACGAAACCGATACCCCTGCTGATAATACAAACTCAAATGAAAACGCATCGTCAAATACTACAGCACCTATCGATACATCTGAGCTGTTCTCAGACAGGGATTATGAAACCGAATACGACGAAAATGGCAGTGCGGTTATCCGGTTGAACGGAGATACAGCTATCTGCAGTTCCAACGCCGTTCAGATTTCCGGCAGTACGATTACAATCATCGATGAAGGCACCTACATTCTCTCCGGAACGCTGGATGACGGTATGATCATTGTTAACTCAGAAAAGACAGACAAAACCCAGCTTGTTTTCAATGGAGTGACCATTCACAGTGAAACTTGTGCACCGATTTATGTCCTTCAGTCAGATAAGGTTTTTATCACAATGGCTGATGGAACAACGAACACGCTCTCCAATGGCGGTACATTTACTGCCATCGATGAGAACAACATTGATGCGGTAATTTTCTCAAAAGAGGATATTACGTTGAATGGCAATGGTACATTGATCGTCACTTCCCCTGCGGGACACGGAATTGTTTCCAAGGATTCTCTGACGATCACAAGTGGAAATTATGACATCAACTGTGCATCCCATGCTCTTGCAGGTAAAGATGATGTTTGCATTGCAGACGGCAATTTCACAATCGTATCCGGGAAAGACGGCATCCACGCAGAAAATGCCGATGATGCGACCAAGGGATTTGTCAGCATACTGAACGGCCAGTACAAAATCGCCGCAGAAGGTGATGGAATCAGCGCTGCGTCCTATATGCAAAT
>CAZVRM010000138.1:0-4815 GCA_964629605.1 uncultured Oscillospiraceae bacterium | reverse complement strand
GAATGCAGATCTACAATACCAAGTTGGCGGAGCATAAGGCTGCAGGCAAGACCGTTTTCTCCGGCGCTGACGCATTCCTGCTGTCCGCCACTTACGGTTTCCCCATCGATTTGACCGCCGAAATGGTGGAAGACGAGGGTATGACGCTGGACTTCGACGGCTTCAACGCGCTGCGTGAGGAAGACAAGATCCGTGCCCGGGCAGCACGCAAGGCTCTGGGCGATCTGGGTTGGGCTGGTGTTGAGTTCGGCAAGGATATTCCCGAAACTGTCTTCGTTGGTTATGAGAACCAGACTGCGCAGGCCAAGATTCTGGCTATTGTTGCCGAAGAAGAGCAGCGTGAGGCTGTTGCTGCCGGGGCCGAGGCCATTCTGGTGCTGGATCAGACCCCCTTCTATGCTGAAATGGGCGGTCAGACTGCCGACCACGGCGTGATCACGCTTGGCGATGCCAAGTTTGAAGTCACCAATGTTCAGAAGAACAAGGGCGGTAAGTTCATGCACACCGGTAAAATGGTTTCCGGTGAACTCCATGTTGGCGAGGAGGTTACTGCTGCCATCGATATGGAGCGCCGCAAGGCCATCATGCGTGCCCACAGCGCTACCCATCTGCTGCACGAAGCCCTCAAGCGTGTTCTGGGCGATCACGTGCACCAGGCTGGTTCTCTGGTGGAACCTGACCGTCTGCGCTTTGACTTTACTCATTTTGAAGCCATCACTGCCCAGCAGCTGGTACAGATCGATGCCATCGTCAACGATGCCATTTTGGAGGGTCACGGTATTGTCACCGAGGTTCTACCCATCGAGGAGGCCAAGAAAAAAGGCGCTGTGGCCATGTTCGGTGAAAAGTACGGTGAGGTTGTCCGCGTAGTAGAAATGGGCGACTTCTCTATGGAGTTCTGCGGTGGTACTCATCTGGATAACACTGCAAAGGTCGGTCCCTTCCGTGTGAAGTCTGAAAGCTCCATCGCTTCCGGTGTCCGTCGCATCGAAGCCACCGTTGGTAAGCTGAGCCTGGAGGTTATGAACAAGAATCAGGAGATGCTGTTCCATGCCGCGCAGGTGCTGAAAACCAATCCCGGTGAGCTGACGGCCAAGGCAGAGCAGCAGGTGGCTGAGATTAAGGAGTTGCGTCAGGTTCTGGACAAGTTTAAGGCTGAGGCTTCTCTGGGCGAAGCCCGTCAGTTCCTGATGTCTGGCAAGAAGGTTGGTTCCGTGAATGTGGTCACTGCCAACCGCGGTGGTCTGGATGCCAATGCTCTGCGTCAGATGGGTGACTTCCTCCGTGATAAGGATCCCAGCGTTGTTGCTGTTCTGTCTTCTGTCAATGGCGAGAAGGTGACTTTTCTGGCCGTCTGCGGTAAGGAAGCTGTTGCCAAGGGTATCAAGGCCGGTGATCTGGTGAAGCTGGTTTCTGGTATCTGCGGCGGCAAGGGCGGCGGTAAGCCTGACTCTGCCATGGGTGGCGGTACCGATATTCTGAAGGTAGACGACGCACTGGCTGCCGTTGACAATTTCGTTGCTGAAAAAACCAACTGATTCGGAGGTTTTATCATGGATAACTGCATTTTTTGCAAAATCGTAAAGGGTGAGATCCCTTCCAAGAAGATTTATGAAGACGACCAGATAATGGCTTTTTATGATGTGGCACCTGCTGCGCCTGTACACGTGCTGGTCATCCCAAAGGAGCACGTTCTGGAGAGTGCCCGTGCAATTACCGCCGAGCACGCTGCACTGATTGGTCACATCTATCAGGTAATCGCAAAACTGGCCGATGAACTGAGCTTGGAAGGCGGTTATCGCGTGGTTACCAATGCTGGCCCCGATGCAGGTCAGACAGTTCTGCACTTGCATTTCCATCTGTTGGGCGGCAAACTGGGCCCTATGGCATAAATTGTTGGCAGTATGATGCCTTTGAAGTGGCAGGAAGGCAGGCAGCCCCGCAGGCTGCTCTGCTTTTCTGCTGCTTTTTTCTTGATGGCACTGGTCTTTTCGCTGCTGTTTGCGCAGGTGGAGGTGCTGTCACAAGTTGTGCTCCTAACAGGAGCGGCAGCTTGCTTGATCGGTGCGTGCGTGTTGCTGGTGGTGCAGGATCGTTTCCAATTATTTTTACCGCTGTTTTTGGGTCTGCTGATCGGCTGTTTGTGGTGCTTCGGCTATATCGCTTTTAGGTGGCTGCCTGCACAGGAATATGACAACTGGGAAGGTCTTGTACGGTTGGAACTGACCGAATATGCAGAAGGGTATGCCGGTTACGGAACGGCATATGGATTGGTGACCGAACTGGATGGCGAATCATGCCGGATAAAAGTGAAAGCCTTTTTGCAGGATGGTTCACCAGAGTTTGCACCGGGAGATGTACTGACCTTTCGCGGCAAGCTTTTTGCGGTAGAACGTTCATTTCGCAGCAATCTTCTTCAGGAAGGCTATTTTCTGACCCTTTCACAGCAGGAACAGGCTGATGTAGCTTATGGTGAAGCACGAACACCACTTCGCAATATGCGGATTCTGTCGTTTCAAATTGCTGAGCGGATCCAAATGTTGCTTCCCGAGCAGGAAGGCGCATTGCTTGCGGCACTGCTCAGCGGTAATCAGAAAGGGTTTTCGACAGAATTTGAACACGCATTAACGGTCAGTGGAACCAGACACATTACCGCAGTTTCCGGTCTCCATGTGTCCATTCTTGCGGGAATTTTCATGCAGTTTTTTGGAAAACGAGCAGGATTGCTGTTATCGATTCCCGGTGCAATCACCTATGCTGCACTGGTAGGGTTTACGCCATCGGTTGTTCGAGCGGTGGTTTTACTTGTATTTTGGGCAACTGCATTTTGGTTGAAGCAGGAAAAGGATTCTCTGACTGCGATGGCAGCGGCGCTGTTATTGCTGATTGCAGGAAATCCCTTTGCTGCAGTCAATGCAGGTCTGCTGTTATCATTTTCGGCTACATTAGGACTGATTCTGCTGTCAGCACCGTTGAATGAAGTCTGGAATCGTCTGTTGAAAGCGGTATCGAATAAAAGAGTTCAAAAAATTCTGCGATATATTACAGGAACACTCACTGCAACGGCGGCAGCGACACTGTTTACCATGCCGCTGAATCTGCTCTTTTTTGATACCGTGCCGCTTCTGAGTCTTATTTCCAACGTTATGATCCTGTGGGCTATTTCTTTGGTAATGGTGCTGGGGATCTTGATTTTGGTATGCTCTCTGTTTTCTGCCAATATAGCAGGTTTGCTGGCCAGATGGGTGTTATACTGGCCGCTGGCATGGGTAGTAGAAGTGATCGAAACCATTGGCTCTCTGCGGTTTGCTGCCACCGATTCAGCTAATATGCTTCTTGCTGGCGGATGTCTGATATTACTGGTGGCGGCGCTTTTGTGGCGAGGGAAGCAACTTTCCGAAAAGCGACTGTTGTCGATCACAGCTGCGGTCATTTGCGTATGTGTGTTGTTCACGGCTGCGGAACGGGCATTCTTTGGTGTCATAGAGGTGGAAAGCGCAGGCGGTCAGCCTGTGATTTTGCTGCGGGGAGAAGGGCTTTCGGTGCTGAACTGTGGTAGCCGCACAGATACCGCGGCGCAGGCGGCGAAAAATGCAAAAGGCAGATGGAACGTTGATCGGTTGGATACCGTCCTGTGTTCTGGCGGAAATTATAAGAGTCAGAGCGGCCTCCCCATGCTGCTGGAAAGCATGACCGCCAAACGGGTGCTTCTTCCTTCGGCGGACGGCACTGTTTCGATAGATCCAAAGACTGTAAATGCATCCTGCTTTACAAGGTCTGGCGTTACGGTTGTCAGCGGCATTCCGGTAGAGGTATTTAAAGCAAATGATGAGACATTTGCTCTTCGAATTGTTGCGCCAAAGTTTTCTCTTTTATCCTTGTGTGGATTGAAGGAAAACGAGGCTCTTTCGGTGGTGCAGGAATATGGTTGTATGGCAGATATTCTTCTGGTAGATGATCGTATTGCAAACGATTGGAAAACCCTGTATGATCTTTGTAAAGCTGTGCAGCCCCAGCAGATCCTGGTGACAAGCAACGGCTATTCAGAACATGGAGAAAGTTTTGGTGGAATCCCTCTAACACTCCTGGAAAGAGAGTGTGTACGATTCCGCTTTGTGAGGTGAAAACCATGGCATATCCCAGCAAAAAAAGTGCAGACAATACAGCGGTTCAGCGGCTGAAGAGCGATCTTGCGGCGGGGACTGTTGGAACGCTATATGTTTTTTACGGTGAAGAGGGCTATCTAAAGCGACATTATCTGAACCAGCTGAAAGAGCTTTGCGGCGGTCCTTTTGAAGCCTTTAATACTGTTCTTCTGGATGGCGAACAGGTCAGTATGCAGAGCCTTTCGGATGCTGTTGACAGTATTCCCATGGGCAGCGAAAAGAAGCTGGTGATCGTTCGGGATTATAAACTGATGCAGCCCACCGGTGATCTCAAGGAGTATTTACCCAAGCTTTTGGCAGAGTTGCCCGACTATATTTGTCTTGTATTCTATTTTGATACAATGGAGTTCAAGCCGGATAAGCGTCTGAACCTGTGGAAGACCATCGAATCCAAGGGGCAGGTCATTGAATTTGCGCAATCTTCGGCAGCGAGCTTAATTCCCTGGGTGAAACGTCATTTCTATGAGCATGGAAAGATGATTGAAACGCCGGAATGTGACTACCTGCTGTTCCTTTGCGGAACGTCTATGGAAAATCTGCTGACCGAGATTGATAAAATTGCAGCGGGAACGCCTCAGGAGCGAATTGACAAGGGAGATATTGATGCATTGGGTTCCCGCGTCCTGGAGGCAACTGTTTTTGAGTTGAC
>CAZVRM010000137.1:0-4818 GCA_964629605.1 uncultured Oscillospiraceae bacterium | reverse complement strand
GTGCCCATCAAGGCTCCCGTTGCCGGTATCTCCTGCGGTCTGGTCACCGAGGGCGATCGTCACATCACCTTCACCGACATCCAGGGCATCGAAGACTTCTTCGGTGACATGGACTTCAAGGTGGGCGGCACCAAGAAGGGCATCACTGCCATTCAGGTTGACATCAAGAACGACGGTCTGACCTATCAGATCATCGAAGAGGCCTTCGACAAGACCCGCACTGCCCGTCTGGAGATCCTGGACGAGATCATGCTGCCTGCTATCGCCGAGCCCCGTCCCGAGGTCAGCCCCTACGCTCCCAAGATGATCAAGATCATGATCAACCCCGACAAGATCCGCGAAGTCATCGGTAAGGGCGGCGCTGTCATCCAGAAGATCACCGCCGAGACCAACACCAAGATCGACATCGAGGACGACGGCACTGTTTGCATCGCTGCTGTCAACGCCGCCGACGGTGAGAAGGCTCGCCAGATGATCGAGGCCATTGCCAAGGATCCCGAGGTGGGCGATCTGTACTTCGGTAAGGTCACCCGCATCATGAACTTCGGCGCTTTCGTAGAGATCGCTCCCGGCAAGGAAGGTCTGATCCGCATCAACCATCTGGATACCCGCTTCGTGGAGAAGGTCGAAGACGTTCTGAACATCGGCGACGAGACCTGGTGCAAGGTCATCGAGATCGATGAGAAGGGTCGTATCAACCTGTCCCGCAAGCAGGCTCTGAAGGAAATGGCTGAAAAGGCAGAATAATTTCCGGCAAAATATCACAAACTCACAAGGGCAGGATCATCCTGCCCTTGTTTTCTAAGGATTTGAGGTGCTTCTATGGTAGAAAAAATCATTTTGGACAACGGCGTTCGGGTGTTGCACGAAAAGCTGGAGCACGTGCGCTCCTGCGCTTTGGGTGTTTGGGTGGAAAACGGCAGCTGCCACGAGCCCGAAGCCCTTTCGGGTATTTCCCACTACATTGAACACATGATGTTCAAGGGCACCGAGACCCGTTCTGCCGCCGATCTGGCCAAGGATTTCGATGCCATCGGCGGTCAGGTGAACGCCTTCACCACCAAGGAGCACACCTGCTACTACGCCCGCACCTTGGACACCCATGTGCAGAAGGCCGCCGAACTGCTGTGCGACATGGTGCTGCACTCGGCCTTCCGACCCGAGGATGTGGATCTGGAGCGTGGTGTCATCGTGGAAGAGATCGGTATGTACGAAGACACCCCCGAGGATCTGGTGTCCGAGATCCTGTCTGCCGCTGTCTATCCCGGGCAGGCGCTGGGTCGCCCCATTCTGGGCACCCAGGGCACCCTGCAGGCCATTGATTCCCAGGCGCTGAAGGACTACTGCAAAAAGCAGTATGTGGGCAAAAACACCATTATTTCCCTGTGCGGCAGCTTTTCCGACGCCGATCTGCAGGCGGTGTGCGACGCCTTTTCCGTTCTGCCTGCCGGTGAGCCGGCTCCCATGCCCAAAGCCAGCTACCGCAAGGCCACCGTGGTGAAGAAAAAGGACATTGAGCAGAACCATCTGCTGCTGGTCTTCCCCGGCCTGCACGCCAACCACCCCGACCGCTATGTACTGGCTGCCCTCAACAACATTCTGGGCTCCGGCATGAGCAGCCGCCTGTTCCAGCGTGTTCGGGAACAGAGCGGTCTGTGCTATTCCATCTACAGCTTTACCAGCCTGTATCAGAACACCGGTGTGCTGGGCATTTATGTGGCGCTGGGCCGTGAGACCCAGGAGGCCGCCCTGCGACTCATCCGGGAGGAGCTGGAGAAGTTCATCGAAAAAGGTGTCACCCAAGAGGAGCTGTCCCGCACTAAGGAGCAGCTGAAAACCACCCTGCTCATGTCGCTGGAAAGCACCAATTCCCGGATGTCTTCCATGGCGCGTAACGAGATGATTTTCGGTCACGCCCAAAGCCCCGAGGAAGCGGTGGAAAAGCTGGAAAAGGTCACCGTCGCCGACGTGCATCGTCTGGCAAAGGAGCTGCTGGATTTTGAGCAGATGTCCTTCTCTGCCGTGGGCAATGTGTCCCAGCCGGAGGAATATCAGGCGCTGTTCCGCTGATTCTTATCCAAAAGCCCCCGTTCGGGGGCTTTTTCTTGCTTTTTGCGTATTTTTTTGCTATTCTCAACCCATAGGAGATGCGCATATGTACCACAAACGAGATAGTTTCCCGGCGTGGCCTGCACCATGACAGCCGCCGGATGTACCCCCTCATGGCAGGCCGCGCCCTTTCGGCCACTTCATAAAATAAAGGAGCAAATTGGATATGAATTCTGAAAAATTGAGAGAACAATGGCTGGCAGAGGAATCCATCGCCCACATCCACGGCTGGGATTTTTCCCATCTGAAGGGGCGTTGGGAAGATGACGAGGTTCTGCCCTGGGATTATAAAACCGAAGCACTTGCCGCCCTGCGCCCCGACAGCCGGATTTTGGATATGGATACCGGCGGCGGCGAGTTTTTGCTGTCGCTGAACCATCCCCATCAGCTGACGGCAGCCATCGAAAACTATCCGCCCAATGTGGAACTGTGCAAGGAGGTTCTGCTGCCCCTTGGCATCGACTTCAAGGCTGCAGCCGCCGATGGCATTTTGCCCTTTCCCGACAACCATTTTGATCTGGTGCTCAACCGCCACGGCAGCTTTGACCCCAAGGAGGTTTTCCGCGTCCTCAAGCCGGGCGGCATCTTCCTCACCCAGCAGGTAGGTGAGTACAACGACCGGGAACTGGTGGAGCTGGTGCTGCCCGGGCTGAAAAACGCCTACCCCGGATGGAGCATGGCGCCGGTGGCAGAAAGCCTGCAATCTGTTGGCTTTTCTCTGTTGAAACAGGATGAAGCCTTCACCACCCTGCGTTTTTTCGACACCGGCGCGCTGGTATGGTTCGCCCGCATCATTGAATGGGAGTTCCCCGGCTTTTCGGTGGACAAGTGCTTTGATCGATTGCTTGGAGTGGAAGCGCAAATCGCCCGGGAGGGCAGCGTTTCCGGTCGTGCCCACCGATTTTTGCTGAAAGCACAAAAGCCCTTGGGTGAAGTGCGCTTCCGCGAGGCTTGCGCTGCCGATCTGGACAACCTCATGGCGCTGTACCGCAGCTGCACCCTCTACTCCCCCACCCACGGCAACGACAACTGGAGCGAAGAGTATCCCTGCCGGGAGTTCGCCGAGGAGGATGTCTCCCATCACGGCCTGTTTGTGCTGGAACACGCAGGCGAGATCATCGGCGCCATTTCACTGGTGCCCGAGGATGACTGGGACGAGCTACCCTGCTGGACAGGCACCGCCTCCTGCAACCTGTCCCGTTTGTGTATCAAGCCCCAGCTGCAGAAAATGCATCTGGCAGAGCGTATGATGGAGGAAATCTCCGCCGTGGCAAAAGCCCGAGGCTATCGTTCTACCCGCCACGGCTCGCTGATCACCAATGTGGCCAGCAACCGGCTGTATGAGCGCATGGGTTATCAAAATCGTGGTCGCGCCTCCATGTATGGTCACGAATATTGGTGTTTTGAGCGAATTTTGTAAGCTTTATCGTCTAAGGGCGGCCTTTTGGCCGCCCTTTTATTCCTGTTCCTGCATTTTTCGGTATTTTTCGCGGGTAGCCTCCCCGCCCCGGAGATGCCGCTCCCGCTTATTTTCCTCCAATACTGTCCGCACCTGCTCATACAAGCTCCGATCGATCCAGTACAATCGGGCAGTCACATCCTTGTGGACACTGGATTTGCTCAGCCCGAATTTGCGCGCCGCCGCACGGACGGTGGCTTTATGTTCTACAATATAATTGCCCAATTCGCAGGCACGGTCTTCCATAATATCTGTCAACGCCGCCACACTCCTTTGGGTAATGGTTATGATTTTCCCCGTTCGGTTATGAAGCGCGAAAACAGCTTTTGAAGAATTTTCTCTTTTTTCCGAAAAATCACTTGACAACCGTTCACAAAGCGAATAAAATATTTTTGCATATTGAGGGAGTAGTTCCCGTGTCCGTTCGGACACGTTCCCGGTCAACACCTTGGTGCGGTTTTTGCCGCCCTGGCTTGGATATTGAGAACCAGACTCATGAAGCGTCTTTTTCGCGCTTCATGAGTCTTTTTTTATACTTGAAACACAATAAACATCAGATACAAAGAAAGGAAAGATCCCCCATGATGAACCCCTATTGTAAAGAGGTCCAGGAAGTTCTGGAAGACGTAGGCTCCAGCACCGAGGGTCTGTCTACCAAGCAGGCGCAGGAGCGTCTTGCCAAGTATGGCCCCAACAAGCTGAAGGAAGCCGAAAAGCCCACCCTGCTGCAGCGTTTCCTGGAGCAGCTGAAAGACCCCATGCTGATCATTCTGCTGGCCGCCGCTGCAGTCAGCGCCCTGACCGGTATGCTGTCCGGCGAACCCGAATGGGCTGAAGTCATTATCATTCTGGCCGTCGTTCTGCTGAACGCTGTTCTAGGCGTTGTTCAGGAAAGCAAGGCCGAAGCCGCCATCGAAGCACTGCAGAATATGACCGCCGCCACCTGTAAAGTGCTCCGCGACGGCAAAATGGTCATTCTTCCCTCCACCGAACTGGTTCCCGGCGACGTGATCCTGCTGGAAGCCGGTGACTCTGTCCCCGCCGACGGCCGTATCATCGAGAATGCCTCCATGCAGATCGAAGAGGCCGCGCTGACCGGTGAATCGGTTCCCGTCCAGAAGGCTCTGGCCGCGCTGAATCTGGGTGCCGGTCAGGACGAGGTTCCTCTGGGCGACCGTAAGAATATGTGCTACATGGGCTCTACCGTGGTTTATGGCCGCGGCAAGGCCGTCATCATCTCCACCGGTATG
>CAZVRM010000136.1:0-4828 GCA_964629605.1 uncultured Oscillospiraceae bacterium | reverse complement strand
GATGCGTTCCATGGATTCGGGACGAACGTTGGGATTCATACGGGTACCCTCCATACTATCAGAATTTATAACACAAATATTATAGCTCTGTTGGGGCTTGTACGCAAGAAAAAAATAGAAAAAACGTGACAAAATCTGCGGGGCAGGAGGGCGATTTTTTGGAAAAATCAGTCCTACGGAATGGCCACCGCCCGGATGGGCGAGCCGTCGGCGTTTTTATACCGCAGGGGCAGGCCGTCAGGCCTCGGTTTCCCGGAACTGCTGTTCCAGATAAAGCTTTTGCGCCACGGCGCACATGGTGTCGGGCAGCAGTCCCCGGGGCGGCTTGGCAAAGGCCTCCTCCAGCTGCCCCAAAAGGGTGGCGCAAAAGGCCTCGTAGCCCTGCTGTCCTTCGGGATGGCCTTCCAGCAGCAGTTGGATCTCCTCCAGCGACAGGACGGTTTTGCTGACGGCGATCACCAGCAGACGGGCGATGTGCTCCCGGGCGTACTGCTTTTTCACCGGATTTTTCACCAGTCCCTTTTTCACATAGTTGGAGATCATGGAGCCTGTCAGCGGCGCACAGCCCAGCGGCTCCAGATATTCGTTGAGATACTTGGTCACCTGCTCCAGATACAGCCCCACATTGGGGATCTGGTCATAGTCGGGCAGGGAAAAGGTCATAAGATCCCCTCCTTTGAAAACAGCATATCACAAAACTGTAAAACTTACAATCGGTTTTTGAAAAACTCTTGACAACGGCGCATAAAACGGTTATGATGTTGCCATAATGAGTTATTGAAAAACCGATGTTCAGATATTCAAGGAGGCTTTCCTATGGCAGACAGCGCATATTTCGCCCAATCCCCTCTGTTTTCCACCATTTCCCGGCAGCAAAACCCCCAGCCCCAAAACCCCCGCCCCCAGCGCTGTGAGTTCCATCTGAAGGATCCGGGCAGCGCCATCACCCATTTTATCGGGCTGGTACTGGCCATTCTGGCAACGCCGCCCCTGCTCATCCGTCACGCCGACAAGAGCACGCTGCAGCTGTTGGGCTTTTCGGTGTTTCTGCTGTCCATGATCGGCCTGTATGCCGCCAGCACGGCCTATCATTCCTTCCATCTGGCAAATGGCCGCAACCGGATTTTGAAAAAGCTGGATCACAGCATGATTTTTGTGCTCATCGCCGGGACTTATACCCCCATCTGCCTGACCGCGCTGGCAGGCCACGGGGGAGAGGGGCTGCTGCTCAAGGTGTGGGCGGTGGCGCTGGCAGGCATCGTCATGAAGCTCTTTTGGGTCTATCATCCCAAGTGGCTCAGTTCGGTGCTGTATATCGGCATGGGCTGGCTGTGCCTTACCGAGATGGGCAGCATCCTCACTTATATGGCGCGGCAGGGCTTCTGGTGGCTGCTGGCCGGTGGGATTTTTTACACGGTGGGCGGCGTGCTGTACGCCCTCAAGCTGGAAAAGCTGGATGCCCTCCATCCCAGCTTCGGCTCCCACGAGATCTTCCACCTGTTCGTCATGGCAGGAACGGCCTGCCAGTATGTGACCATGTTTTATCTGTAAAGGGTAAGGGCTTTATAAATCCCCGTCCCCCCGTAAGGGAAAGAGGGGTGATGCCTCCTATTATGCCAGCTGATGAAGCTTTCGGTCGGCAGAAACATCCGTCAAACGAACGCTCAGCAGGGGGGCAGGGGAGGACGAACCATCCCTCTGCGGCTCCCCCGAGCCGCCCTTTTACTCCGCGCTAAGCGCTGCCGCAAGCGGCGGTTGCGCTATGCATGGCGCTGCGGCGCCGATCTCTTGTACCGTCAATGGGGAACTGTCGCAGAATTTGCATTCTGCGACAGTTCCGTTCTTTTTTGTTTACAGCAGGCTGGACACAAGGATCTCAACGCCGATGAAGATCAGAATGGCGCCGCCGAAGATGCCGGCCTTGCCTGCCAGCTTGGTGCCGGCCTTTTTGCCGATGTGCAGACCCATAAAGCAGATGAAGAAGGTCACCACGCCGATGAGCAGAGAGGCCAGCAGGGCTTCCATGACGTTGTAATGGGCGATGGTGAAGCCCACCGACAGGGCGTCAATGGAGGTGGCGATGCCCTGCAGCAGCAGTGCCGTCAGACCCACGCTGCAGGTATCCTGGCTCTCGCTGCCGCCCCGGATGCCCTCCAGCAGCATCTTGCCGCCGATGAAGCACAGCAGGATCAGCGCGATCCAGGGGATGAAGGGCTCAAAGGCAGAAAACAGCTCCAGCAGGGTGGTGACGCAGAACCAGCCGATCAGGGGCATCAGGAACTGGAAGCCGGAAAACACACCGGCAACCTTCACCATCTTGCCCTTGGGCATGGTGGGCTCGTTCAGACCGTTTGCCAGCGACACCGAAAAGGCGTCCATGGCCAGACCCACGCCCAGCAGAATGCTGTTGAAAAAGAATTGGAATCCGAGGTTCATGGTTCATTTCTCCTTTATTTTCACAAAAAATAATCCCGGGTATCGCAGGATACCCGGGTCTTTCGGTAAAGAAAAAAGACTCCATGTATCCCGCTGACGTGATACATGAGTCTCGCGTTTTAAAGGCAAGCCAGAGACATTTCTGCCCCAGTATGTTGACTTGCTACCTGCAAATGCAGGCACACTACTCCCTCAAAGCGCAAATATTATATCACGCAGAAAAACGGTTAGTCAAGAATAACCCGCGGCTTTCTTTGCGGCATTTCTGGCTCTTGCCGCTGCCCGGAGGGCTTCATTCTGCCGGGTGATCTCTGCCAGCTGTTCTTCCCGCCAGCGTTCCAGCTCCGCCCCACGGCGGCAGCTTTTTGCCGCTGCCTGCATTTTTGCCCATGACACCGAGTTTGCCATTTTGGGCGGGGTGGCCAGCGGCGCCACCTCTGCCGCAGGGCCATCCTCCGCCCTTTGCCCTTCTTCCGATGTATTTGGGTCTGTTTCTGTTTGTGTATCTGTTTGTGTTTGTGTATTTGCAGATGCAGATGCTTGTGTGTTTGCATCTGCATCTGCGTTTGTTTTTGTATTTGTATGTGTTTCTGTATCTGAATTTGTTTCTGTATTTGTATATGGTATTTTTGGTATACGGTCGTATACGTTGGTATCCTCCTGCTTGTTCCAGCGTTTTTGAATGGCAGCCTTGGCGTTTTGACAACGCAGTTCATACCGCTCCTTGTCCAGGTCGGCGGCGTGCTGCAGATAGCCCCAGCTCATCTGCAGCATGGGGTTTTCAAACTGGGGCAGCACCCCATACTGGGCATAATCCAGCACCGCCCACATCAGGTCGGCAAAGTCCTCCTTGGGCAGGCGGCGCAAAGGCTCGGTCAGGTGAAAATAGACCATCACACCGGGTCGCTGTTTGTTCTTTTCCATAAAAATCCCCTCCTTGTTTTTGAGCATTGTGCCACAAGCAGGCGGAAATTGCTTATGAACTCTTCATTTGACAAAATTTTCAGGGTATTTTTTGCTTTTCAGGGTAGTAATATGCTGAAAAATCCGTTATAATGATTTGAACTTTTTAAGCATTTTGAGAAAAACGAGGGATTTTATGGGGTTTCGTCTGACCAAACAAGAAAAAAACTGGGTGCTGTATGACGTGGGCAACTCGGCCTTTACCCTGCTGGTGGCCACCATCATGCCCATTTACTTCAACCATCTGGCAAGCACCGCCGGACTGAGCGACGTGGATTATCTGGCCTATTGGGGCTATGCCGCCTCCATCTCCACCCTGCTGGTGGCCATTCTGGGCCCGGTGTTCGGCACCATGGCCGACTGCAAGGGCTTCAAAAAGCCCATCTTTCTGGCCTTTTTGGCGGTGGGCGCTGTGGGCTGCATCAGTCTGGGTTTTGCCAGGCAGTGGCTGCTGTTCCTCATCCTGTTCGTCATCGCCAAGGTGGGCTATTCGGGCAGTCTGATTTTTTACGACTCCATGCTGCCCGACGTGACCACCCCCGAGCGGATGGATAACGTGTCCTCCCTGGGCTATGCCTGGGGCTATATCGGCTCCTGCCTGCCCTTTGTTCTGTGTCTGGTGCCCGTGCTGTTTGCCGACAGTCTGGGGCTCACCATGGCAAGCGCCATGCTCATTGCCTTTTCCATCACCGCTTTGTGGTGGGTGGTCATGTCCCTGCCGCTGGTGAAGACCTATCGGCAGAAGCATTTTGTGGAACGCCGTCCCGGCGCGGTGGGCGCGGCCTTTTCCCGGCTGTGGAACACCCTGAAAAACGCCCGCAGGGAAAAGAAAGCCTTCCTCTTCCTGCTGGCCTTCTTCTTCTACATCGACGGCGTGTATACCATCATCGACATGGCCACCGCCTACGGCTCGGCGCTGGGTCTGGACAGCACCGGCCTGCTGCTGGCACTGCTGGTGACCCAGATCGTGGCCTTCCCCTTTGCCATTCTGTTCGGGCGACTGGCTAAGAAGTATTCCTCCGAGACGCTGATCTCGGTGTGCATTATGGCCTATTTCGGCATCGCCGTCTTTGCCATCTTCCTGCAGCATCAGTGGCAGTTCTGGACGCTGGCCGTGCTGGTGGGTATGTTCCAGGGCGGTATCCAGGCGCTGAGCCGGTCGTATTTCACCAAGATCATCCCTGCCGAGCAGTCGGGCGAGTATTTTGGCCTGCTGGACATCTGCGGCAAGGGCGCAGCTTTTTTGGGCACCACCATCGTCAGCGTGGTCAGCCAGATCACCGGCAGCATGAGCACCGGCGTGGGCATGATCGCCATTTTGTTTGTCATTGGCTTTGTGCTGTTCAGAATGGCGGCAAAGGTGCCGGAAACCGTGAGAAAGTAAGAATTACGCAGAAAAAGCACCCGCAAGGGTGCTTGAGACTGTCAA
>CAZVRM010000135.1:0-4848 GCA_964629605.1 uncultured Oscillospiraceae bacterium | reverse complement strand
CACGTGGTTTCTGGGATCGGCTGCGTCAGCAAAAGCGTTACCGATCAGGTAGAAGCAAATGGTGATAATGGCCAGGAAGGCGGAGGGGATCAGCAGCTGATAACGCAGAGTGGGGGTGGACATCAGCTTACGGCCATTGTTGGCCAGGTTACCCAGGGAGGGAGTATCCAGGGGCAGACCCAGACCGATGTAAGCCAGGAAGGCTTCGGAACCGATAGCACCGGGGATGGCCAGAGCCATACGCAGCATGATGACGGACACCATGTGGGGCAGCAGGTTCTTAATGACCACGCGGCGGGTGGGAGTACCCAGGCAGCGGGAGGCCAGGTTGTAGTCACGGTCACGGATGATCAGAGTCTGGGTACGGATGAAACGTGCCATACCGATCCAGCCGGTGATACACAGCGACAGAATGACCGATCCGATGCTGGGGCTCAGAACGTAAGAGACCAGGATCAGGATGATGGTGTTGGGGATGTTGTTCAGAACGTTGTAGATCTCAGTCAGGATGGGATCCAGCCAACGGACATAGCCCCACAGCAGACCGACAATGATGCCGATGATGGCCTCGATGATGGCGGTGGTGAAGCCGATAAACAGGGAGTTACGGGTGCCCTGCCAGATGTTGGCCCACAGATCCTGGCCGTTGGAGTTGGTGCCAAACCAGAAGATCTTGTTGGGCTGCAGGTTCTTCAGAGGCATACCGTTGATGGCGGTGATGGGCGCATCACCGTTGGGGTACAGCTCTGCACGATAAGCATCGTCCCACATATTGCAGTAATAGGGGTCGAACTGGTTGGGCAGAATGGGCTGGATGAAGGTGAAGAGCAGCAGAGTTCCCATCACGATCAGCATGGCAACAGCCACCTTATTCTTAAAGAACATACGGATGGTACTGCCCCAGTAAGAGTAGTTGGAATAACCGGTACGCTCGGCCTCTGCATCATTGTAGGGAACCAGAACGAACTCGGCGGGAGACAGGGCAGCGATCTCTTCAGCTGTCAGATCGTCCTTGTCAGACAGTGCGGCAGAAAGGCTGTTGTTTACGCCCTCTTCCAGCTTTTCAGTCAGTTTATCTTGCAAAGTATGAGCCATTATCGAGCGCCTCCTTTCTTGGTAAAGCTGATGCGGGGATCCACCAGAGTCATGGCAATATCACCCAGCAGCAGGCCGACGATACCCATGACGGCGAACAGCAGGACCAGAACCTGGACCATGTTGTTGTCCTGACGCTTGATAACGTCAACCAGCAGACCGCCCATGCCGGGGATGGAGTACAGAGACTCGGTGTAGATGGAGCCGGAGATGGTCATCAGCAGAGAGCCGGGGATGGTCTGGATCATGGGAACGAAAGAGTTACGGAACACATGCTTGAACCAAATGGTGGTGTTGGGTACGCCCTTTGCGCGAGCCAGCTTGATGTAGTCCTTGTTGGTCTCGTCAACCATGTAACGGCGCAGCCACATACCGTAGCTGGCGATGGAAGGCATAGCCAGGGTCAGGATGGGCAGGACCATGGTGATGGGCTGACCTTCACGGTACAGCATGGAGCAGTTCAGCAGTTCAGAGCCATACACCTGGATCAGCAGGAAATAAATGGCGTTGGGAACTGCCTGAATAACAACGATATAGGCATTACCGATCTTGTCCAGAGGACCGCCCTTGTTCAGAGCCATCAGGACACCCAGGATCATACCCAGAGGCAGGGACACTGCCATAGAAATCAAACCAAATTTAAAAGAAACAGGAATCTTATCAGCCAGAATGGTGGTGATGGGCACGTTCTCGCGATAACGGTGAGACACACCCAGATCACCCTTAAACAGGTTGATCAGGAAACGGCCAACCTGAACATAGAGCGGATCTTTCAGGCCCAGCTCACGGAGACCCTGGTCGATCTGCTGCTGAGACAGCTTATCGAAGTTGTTGAAATAACCTTCGATGGGCATGACCTGCAGCATTGCGAACAGGACTATCAGGATGATCACGATAGTGATCAGTGAACGGCCCAGTCGTTTCAGCGAATACTTGATCATTACATTAACCCCTTAATAAATACGGGCATCTGCCCGCGGTTTTCTCAAGTTTTTAACGGTTCGCGGCCCTGTCCCGCGCCTGCCGGACAGGGCCGCTTGTAAATCAATTAATGAATTACGTTAATTTGCGCAGTATAAATTAGTTGCCGGAAACAGCAGCGTTCCAAGCCTCCAGCTGAGCATAGTACATATCTTCGCTCATAGAGGTCTCGTAGATCCACTGACCCTTATAACGGCTGGTAGCCTGGCCGTAGGTAGCGAACTGACCCTCGAACAGGTTCAGCTTAGAAGCCTGATAGCCGCCGCCGGTGATGCCGTAAGGAATGATCATAGCGTGGTTGATGTAGTAAGCCTCAGCCTTAGCGAAAGCCTCGTAACGGGCGTCCATATCGGAGGTCTGCTTCTTGGCCTCTTCGACCAGGCGGACATACTCCTCATGGATAGCCAGAGTCTCGGCGGTCTTGGTGTTCACGCCCCACTTGTCAGTAGTGTCATAGGCGAAATTGTAGGTGTTGCCGTCGACGAAGGGATCAGTCCAGGTCTCGGGGTCAGAGTAGTCAGCGCCCCAGTTACACTCCTGCAGAGCGTAGTTACCAGCGCGGCGAGTACCGGACAGGAAGCCCTGAGAACCGAAGTTGGAGATCTCGATCTTGACGACGTCGTTGCCGCCGGTCAGAGCCTTCAGCTCATCGGTGTTGAACAGGTTGTGCATGGTCTGCTGCAGCAGAGTGCAACGAGAACCCCACTCGGTGCCGCCGTTGTACTGAACCAGGATGATGACGGGGAAGTGACCGCCGGCAGCCTGGATCTCAGGAATGGCCTTCTTCATGTACTCAACAGCAGCTGCCTCGTCAAAGCTGTCGCCGGCAGTGATGGGAGCCAGATCACCATAGGTGACATAGTCCTTGCCGTTGTAGACGTAAGAAGCAGAGGGAGAAACGGTGTTCTCGATCAGCTCGTTGTAGTTGTTGGGGTAGCCAACCTGGTACAGCAGCTGACGGTTCAGACCAGCCTTGATGGCCTGACGGAAGTTCTCAACGTTAACAGCCTTGGACCAGTTCTCGGGCTCGTACTGAGCGTCGAAACGAGGCTCGAAGTTGAAAGCGTAGAAGTAGGAGTAGTCAGAAGTGACGCGAGTGGGGGCGACCTGCTGAGACAGCTCGGGGTCGGCCTGCCATGCGGTCAGCAGATCGGCGTCGACGGAAACACCATCGATCTCGCCAGCCAGATACAGCTGGGGAGCAACGGCGGAAGAGTCAGCGTTGTAGGTCTGCTCGATAGCGGTGATGTGGATGTTCTCAGCATCCCAGTTGTTCTCGTTCTTGGTGTAGATACGAGACTGCTGAGACTGGAAGGTGCTCAGGATGTAAGCGCCGTTGAACCACATGGTGGTGTTGTCGGTACCGAAGCTGGCGCCCCAGTTCTCCAGCTGAGAAGCGGGAGCGGGCCAGTAGCAGCCGAAGCCCATAGCGGTCAGGAAGTAGGGACGGGGAGACTCCAGATGATAGACCAGAGTGTAGTCGTCCTCGGCAATGCACATGACATCTTCGGGCAGAACCTTCAGCAGCTCCTCGTAGCCCTCAACAGCGGTGTCGTCGTCGTTGTAGATGACCTCGTAGATGACGCCGGCGTCGTCGACGACGTACTCAGAGTTGCCGTTCTCAGCGTCGATGACCTCTTCGCCCTTGGGAACAGCAATGCTCTCGGCGTAGGTGTACAGCCAAGCCTCGGCAGCGCCGCGGACCCAGCCCTCAACCAGATAAGAGTTGGAGCAGTCGTAAACAGCGTTGGAGACATAGCGGATACCGGCAACATAGTCGTGAGCGGTCACATCGCCCATCTCGTTGCCCTGATAGTCATACCACTTCTGGCCTTCGCGGATCTTAAAGGTCCACTTCTGACCCATAACGGTCTCGCCGTCGTAGTTCACATACTCTTCGTCCTCAACGGTCCACTCGGTGGCGCCGCAGGGAACGATGTTACCGTACTGATCGTTCTCAACCAGGGGATCGATGCAGTTAGCACCGACAACCAGGTTAGCGGTAGTACCGGTAGACAGGTAGTTCAGGGTGGTCAGCTCAGAGGAATAGGTGCTGCGATAAGTCTGATCCTCACGGGCAACACGGCCGTCGGGACCAACGTGGGGGCTTTCGACATCGGGGGTAGTAGTGTCGGTGTTGGTGTTGGTATTGGTATTGGTGTTGGTGTTGGTATTGGTGTTGGTATCATCATTACCGCAACCAGCCAGGCAACCCAGAACCATGACAGCAGCCAACAGCAGAGCCAGATACTTTTTCATGATTTGCTCTCTCCTTTAATTTTTGGGCAGTCTTCACCTGCCCATTTGTATAGGCTATTTTAGTCCTCTAACGGGAAGTTTGTCAACCAAAACAAGCATTTTTACCCCTACTAAAAATAAAAACTGTTATTTTGAACTAATATTTTTTGTGCTTTTTGGTCATAATGGCTATTGTTTTTGTCTGTTTTTCTGGTACCCTCCTTTTTACTAAATTTTTTTCGGGTTTATCAGCAAATTTTCCTTTACAATCAATAACTTCCGTGGTAAAATATCTTGTAATTGTCCGGGCACTTGGTGAAAGGATACCTGCGGCAAAGCCGCCATGTTCCTCATACCTTCACTCAGACCCAGGATAAAATATTATTAGGAGGAATATTCCCATGATCCTGAAGGAAAAGAAGACCGCTTGCATTGAAAACAGCCGCCTGCACGAGACCGACACCGGTTCTCCCGAGGTTCAGATCGCCATTCTGACCGCTCGCATCAACGAGCTGACCGATCACCTGCGCGTGC
>CAZVRM010000134.1:0-4862 GCA_964629605.1 uncultured Oscillospiraceae bacterium | reverse complement strand
CTCGATCATAATGACGACGACCAGAGCACCGCCCATCATGATGCCGGGGAGGATACCGCCCATGAACATATCACCACCGGAAACGCCGGTAATGGAGGCGTAAACGACGAAGGCGATGGAGGGAGGAATAACGATGGCGATGGAGGACGCGGTTGCCATCATGGCTGCAGAGAAGTCGGTGGAGAAGCCGCCGCGGTTGATCATGGCAGGGATCAGAATGATACCCAGAGCGGCAACGGTGGCAGGACCGGAACCGGAGATAGCGCCGAAGAAGCAGGCAACGACCACGCAGACGATGGCGATACCGCCGCGGCGGTGACCGATGCAGTCATCGATAAAGCCGACCAGACGGGTGGAAATACCGGCCTTGGCCATGATGTTACCAGACAGCACGAAGAACGGGATGGCCAGCAGCAGGAACTTTGCCATGCCGTTGTATACGTTGGTGGGGATGATGGAGAATTTGTCGCCGGCAAACAGCATGGCGAAGACAGAGGACATACCCAGGCTGACGCCGATGGGGATGTTCAGGAACAGCAGCACGAAGAACGAGCCGAACAGAATAATATTGATCATTATGCGTCACCCTCCTCTTTCTGAGACATGAAATCCATGCAATACTCAATGGTATGCAGGATCAGGAAAATGCAGCCGATGGGCAGGAAAATGGTAAACATCCATTCCGGCAGCATCAGAGAGGGGGTTCTCTTACCGGAGGCCAGCTGGGTCAGAACCTTGTCAAAACCGGTCACCAGCAGCAGGCTGTAGAAAGCAGTGTTGACCAAAGTGATGATAGCGACCATGACCTTTTTGGCTTTCATCGGCACATAGTCATAGACCAGCGACAGGCTGATCAGGCTGCCCTCACGGGCACACAGGCCGCAGCCCATCATGATCAGCAGGACAAACAGGTTAATAGTCAGCTCCTCGGACCAGGCGAACTGTCCGTCGGTACAGTAACGGACGACGACGTTTGCAAAAGTGATGATGGTAACTACAGACAGGATCACACTCATCACGATCTCTTCAAACTTAGCCAGGCCGTTCATGAGCTTCTTGTAGGCTTTCATTGAATCAATCCCTTCTTATTTTTTGCTGCAGAAAGGATACTGGAAACGGAATCCGTTTTGGGCATCCAATCTGCTCCACAGAAGCCGGAGGCCTCTGTTATGGACAATTTATTAAAGTGCTTCCATTTGGGAAGCGGTTGGGCACGCCGGTTAAGCGTCACCCGCATAAAAGATTGTATCGAGAACCTCGTTCTCGGTAATGCCGCCGAACAACTCCCGCAAGGGGAATCTCTCCAGCATAGCACCCACATCGGCACGGCGAAATGCACAGCCACGCAATGCTTCCGTCAGCTCATCCAGTGGAGAAACTGCCAGAAAATCACCGAAAAACGCGATTTCTGTGATACAACCGCCTGTTACATGAATACCAACCTCCAATCCGCCACCGGAAAAACGGTTTTTATTGGTCAGATCAAACGCGGGAGATCTGCCAAAATTCCATTCCCAAGAGGCATATTTTTCATCGCGGAGTCTTTTGACCTCCGCAAGTTCCTCTTCCGTCAGCCGTGCTTCGCAATAGCCGCTGCCTGCAAGCGTTGTTTTCAAATAACGCCAAAAGGACGGAAGCTCCATGTCTTCCGACAGGAAAGAGCGGATATTGCCAACGCGGCTGCGAACAGATTTGGAACTTTTTGACTGAAACTTGGACGGATCCACCTGCAGAGCGCCGGCCACCATGTCTGCGTCCGAATCGAACAACAGCGTTCCGTGGTGCAGAAGCCTTCCGCCGGTCAACCGTTGTGCCGTACCGGAAACCTTTCGACCCTCTACCAGAATGTCGTTTCTGCCGGAGGCTTCAGCTTGCAGACCCAAACCTTTCAGCGCATCCACCACCGGACGGGTGAACATTTCAAAGGTCAGGGTTTCGGCATCACCGGCATCGGTAATAAAGGAATAATTCAGGTTCCCAAGATCATGATAGACCGCACCGCCGCCTGTGGTGCGCCGCACAACGCGAATGTCGTGAGCTTCCACAAATGCACGGTTGATCTCGGCTTCGGTGTTCTGATTCTGTCCAACCACCACTGTGCGGTCGTTTTGCCAGAGGATCAGATAATTTCCGTCCTTGCGGTTTCTCAGAACGTACTCCTCAAAAGCCAGATTAAAATAAGGATCGTGAGAATGGGTTTCCAAATATCCGGTTTTGAGGTGCATAGATCTTCCCTTCCCCATCGGCATAAGCGGCAGATGGTATACTGGTAAGACCATTATACATACTTTACCACTTCTGTCGAAAAAAACCAAGCCTATATTTGCATACAGTCTGTCGAAATTTTGTAGAAAAATTCACAAATTTTTTATGACTTTACCACAAATCGTAAATTTAATTGGGTCTATAATTGGATCGGAAGTCATTTACGATCTCCAAATGCCGCTTCATTTCCTGCCGTGCTGTCTCCGCATCCCGGTTTTTGACCGCCTGATAAATGGCCTTGTGGGACTCCAGCGACACAAGCACAAAGTCGGGCAGGTCGATATAGCGGGTTCGCAGATCGGCGATCATACTGTTGACCAGATGGATGGTGCCTGCCAGCATGGTATTGTGGCTGGCAACGGCCAGTGCATCGTGGAAATCCACGTCTGCCGACAGATCATAAGGATCTGTTTCCATACGCTCCAGTGCCTTTGCAATAGCCGCCAGATCTTCTTCGGTTGCACGCTCACAGGCCAACGCCACAATGGCCATCTCGTTGACCTTGCGGAACTCGTTGAAGTCATCCTGGGTGTCCGATTTCACCGAGATCTGAATGAAGGACATGGCCTTGCGGATGTAATCGGCATCCCGAACCACGGCCTTACGGTAGCCTTGGCTTTCGATAGCGCCCAAAAACTCCAAAATTGCCAGACACTCCCGAAGAGAGCCACGGCCGACGCCCAGCTTTTCTGCCAGTTCCCGTTCGGAAGGGAGTTCCTTCCCCACCTGGATCTGTCCGCTCTCAATGGCGGCGACCAGTGACCGCATCACCAACTCGGGCAGCTTTGGCGTATTATTCTGGATCTTCTGTAATTGCATATATATGCCCCCTCATGTTGGTAATACCATGTTACCACCGGACCATTCATGCGTCAACAGAAGAAATCGACAAAAAAATCAGTTGATTTTTGTACGCCTTGAAAGGTTAATTCTTTCCGGCGAATTTTGCACGGCCATACAGGATGGGAGCCACCAGCGAAACCAGCACTACAACCGCCATAATGGGAGAAAAGCGCTCCATCAGCATGGCGCCGATGATGACCAGCAGACCCACGGTCAGCCAGCAGCGCCCGGCAAAGCGGTGGACTTCCTGCCAACTCTTATCACTGTTTTCCGTGAAGGGAAAACGCAGTGCGATGCGGGAATCTCTGGGACAGTCAAACATATGGGTGCCCAGCAGCATCAGCAGCAGACCAAGCACACAGGGCGCGTGGAAACCGATGTCCAGAGGCTTGACGCCGATGGACTGGCGGATCATGCCGCTGCAGAAAATAACCGACAGAATGGGGAACCCCCACCGTCCCATCAGACGGACGTGCGCCGGGGGCATCATTTTCTTTTTTTGATGCCGCCGCAGTTGGTAATGACTGAGGCAATTCAGCGTACACATCAAAGCGGGCAGACCCAGTGCCACCATCCAGCGGGGGATGGAATCATCCTGCCCATTGGTGCCGATCAGACCACTGGGTACGATCTCGGGAATCTGATTCCACATCCGGACACCCAGGATCATGGGTGCGGCACAAGCCAGCAAGGTGGCGGCCAAAAGGATACCGGCCTTTTCTTTGGTTACGTGCTTGCCGAACAGCTTGACGCTCTGTTCATCCATTACTTTGGATTCTTTTCTCAGTAAACTTTTGCTTTGCTTCTTATTGCTCATGGTAAAAGGGTCCTCCATTCCGCGCCGTACAGGCTTGGATCTTGTTGAAAAAGAGACCCGAAGGACTTATTCTTCGGGTCTCTTGAAAACCGAACTCAGTTTTTGGTGTGGATTGCGCGTTTTTCTGCCTGCAGAGCGGCTTCACGCATGGTCTCTGTGACGGTGGGGTGAGAGTGGATGGTTGCGATGATCTCATCCAGCGTCATTTCCTCGGCGATGGCCAGAGCGCCTTCGGCGATCAGGTCGGTGGCGCGAGGTCCGATGATATGCATACCCAGAATCTCACCGTATTCCTTGCCGGCAATGATCTTCACCAGGCCTTCGCCGCCGTTGAGGATCAGAGCCTTGCCGTTGGCAGACATGGGGAACTTACCGACCTTGTATTCGATGCCCAGCGCCTTGCACTTTTCCTCGGTCAGACCGACGGAAGCGGCTTCGGGTTCGATATACACACAGGTGGGATTGGTGCGCTCATCATAGACGGCGTCGTGGCCGCAGATATTCTCGGCGGCAACCTCACCCATAACAGATGCGGTGTGAGCCAGCTGAGCCTTGCCAAAGACGCAGTCACCGATGGCGTACACGCCGGGAACGTTGGTCTGCATCCGGTCATTGACGATGATACGGCCGCGATCGTTCTCGATGCCGCCGGCTTCCAGATTCAGGGAAGCGGTGTTGGCACGGCGGCCGATGGCCACCAGTACCTTTTCGGCCTCAAAGCTGACGGTCTCGCCGGCCTTGTTCTTGCAGACCACCTTGGCACCCACGGGAGAGGGCTCAACAGACTGCACGGGGCACTCCAGATTGAACTCCATACCCATCTTCTTCATATGCTCCACGCCGATCTTGGTCAGATCGCCGTCCAGCATGGGCAGCATGGAAGCCATAGCCTCCACCACGGTGATCTTGGTGCCGAAGGCTGCGTAAGCGCAGGCCA
>CAZVRM010000133.1:0-4878 GCA_964629605.1 uncultured Oscillospiraceae bacterium | reverse complement strand
TGTTCTTCGCTTTTGTGCCGGCCTTTGCCGGAAACAAAATCAATACTGGCTTCCCGTTCTGCCAACAGCTTTTCCAGTTCTTCCAAGCTGCACATACTGATAAAACAACCCCTCGATCACATTCGCACAGCGTTTGCGAAAACGGGCAAGGGTTGCATGATCGGGAACCGGCTCTTCTTCCGGAAGCCACATAAAATCCACACGATATCGGCAGGCCTCTTCCAGTTTACGGCCGGATCAGATCCCGCACTGATATCCGTATGCTATTACCTTAAACAGCACTCGCGGATCGACCTTCGATTTCCGCCCTCTGGGCGAATAGGCGCGATACAGTTCCCTGTAATCCAGTTCCTCAAGCTGGGCGCTTGTCAGTCGGACGGGTGCGTTCTCCGGTAATAAAATTTCACTGTTTACTGCAAAAACCAGTTGACCATTTCGCTCTCTTACGGTACACAGTTCTTGCGTTTTTGAGTTCTGTTTCACAAATTAATTCTAACGCAAACACCGCGGTTAGGAAACCCTTTCGGGCTCCTAACCGCGGTGTTTTTCTTAGCTCATTTTGCAACGAGCCCTTTTTCATGGATAGTTTTTCTCATATTTCATTGAATTGCGACAGAAAATGCGGTATAATATTTAAAATATCGAGTTTATGCAACTGACCCCGAATGAAATTGAGGTGCCCCATGAAAAAAATACTTTGTGTCCTGTTGGCCATATGCCTTATGCTGCCGGTTGTCACTGAAACAACAAAGGCTCGCGGCTATGATCCTGCTGTGAAAATCGGTCTGTATTACGACAGCGCAGCACTTCCTGCAGCCAATTTGCAGAATGTCAGCGGCATGGATACAGGTTATGCGTTTGGATATTATGATGAAGACCGGGAATTTGTTTCTACTTATGAAATTGAGGACGAAAACCAAATTACGATTTTGAAAAACACAAATATGTGGCTTTCGGGAAGCACTTATTCTGATGTGGCGCTTGCAAACTATGATGAGGAGATCGGCGCTTATTGCCTGCAGATTGACGAATACTTTGAATTGGAAGATGCACTGGATGTGATCCGAGAGATTGAAGATGAGGATTATGATGCTTACCTTTGCTATACTTCCGGTGGATTTCGTGTCCGCATCGGCCAATACACCAGCGGGGAAGAGGCCAATAAGAAACTGAACGACGTGGAGTCGGACATTGGCTGGCCTCTGGAACGTCGCGTTCCCAATGATACCTGTTATACCGTTGTACTCACCGGTACCTCCGAGATCGTTTACCAGTTCGATATGCTGGGTGACTATCCTCTTGGAATTGCCCCCCTGAGCGAGCAGACCTGGTTTAAAGGATACAAATATTACGGCGGCTTTGAATACAACCGTGTAAGTGGCAACAATATGAATGTTATCAATGTGGTTGGTCTGACAGATTATGTAAAAGGCGTTGTGCCCTATGAAGTAAGTGTTTCCTGGCCTGTTGAAGCATTGAAGGCACAGGCATTGTGCGCCAAGTGTTATGCCATTAAGAGCCTGGGCAAGCATAACGCCAAGGGCTTTGATTTGTGTAATACCACCGACTGTCAGATGTATTGCGGCACAAACAAAGCTACCGATGTCAGCGATGCGGCTGTAGAAGAAACCGAAGGTTTGTTTGTCCTGTATGATGGTGAGATCTGCACCACCTATTATCATGCCTCCAGCGGTGGTTACACCGAAGATGCCGGAAACATCTGGGGCAAGGACATTCCTTATTTGAAGGCCGTAGAAGATACCTATCTGGAAAGCCTGCGTCCCTTTAGCTACACATTGGATCTGGAGGACATCAGCTGGATTCTGCAGGCCAAGGGCTATATCGAACAGGACGTAGAAGATATGTACATCAGCAAATACAGTGAGGTTGGCAATGTGCTTGCTCTCACGGTAGAGCTGGAGGACGGTACCATCAAGACTTTCACCGGTGACCGAGCAAGAACAGCGTTGAATAGTGCAACGAAAGGTGTTACCATCGGTAGTCATCGTTATACGATCAACGGTGGAAGCTCTGAGGACACGGTGAACATCAACGGCACACAGGTGGGTTTGGATGACTTGTACGCCCAGGGGGATGGCAAAAAAGCCAAATCCATTGACCTTGAAGACGGCTTGGTGGCACTGACGGCAGACGGCTTAAAGGAGATCACCATTACCGAGCCTGCCAAACAGGAAAATGAAGACGGTGTTTATGTGATTACCGGTACCGGCTCCGGTCATAATATCGGTCTAAGCCAGGAGGGGGCAAAATCCATGGCAAATGCCGGATTTACCTTTGAAGAAATCATCGAGTTTTATTTTACCGGTGCAGAAGTTGATTATTACGATCCGAATTGAGGCAGAAACCATTGAAAAAGTCTGATTTTTATTACGATTTACCCGAAGAGCTGATTGCTCAAACACCACTTTTACAGCGTGATCATTCCCGTTTGATGACCCTTGACCGCCACAGCGGCAAGGTCAATCACGAGCATTTTTATGACATTCTCGACCATCTGGTTGCCGGAGATTGCCTAGTCATCAACGATACCCGCGTCCTGCCCGCCCGCTTGTACGGTCAGAAGACTGGCGGCGGAAGCGCCACGGTAGAGGTGCTTCTTCTGGAAAACCTGGAGGGAGATCTTTGGGATTGCATCGTGTATCCCGGCCGCCGCTTAAAGGAGGGCGCTACCATTTCCTTTGGTGACGGACAGCTGACTGCCGTTGTGGAAGGCGTGAAGCCCGATGGCAACCGCTTGGTTCGTTTTTGTTACGAAGGAATTTTCCTGGAACATCTGGAGCGTCTGGGAACCATGCCGCTGCCCCCTTACATCAAAGAAAAACTGCAGGATCAGGAGCGGTATCAGACGGTCTATTCCCGTAACAACGGCTCTGCCGCAGCACCCACGGCCGGACTGCATTTCACGCCCGAACTTTTGAAGAAGATCGAGGAAAAGGGTGTGGAGATCGTACGCGTCACGCTGCACGTTGGTCTCGGAACCTTCCGTCCCGTAAAGGAAGAGGAAATCACCGATCATGTGATGCACTCTGAGCGCTACACCGTCACTGAAGAGGCTGCTGCGAAGATCAATACCGCACGTCAGAGAGGGAGTCGTGTCATCTGTGTGGGAACCACTTCCTGCCGCACCATTGAATCTACCACCGACGAGAACCATGTGACCCATGCTGGCAGTGGAAATACAAGTATCTTCATTTATCCGGGCTATCAGTTTAAGGGCCTGGATGCCATCATCACCAATTTTCATCTGCCGGAAAGTACACTGATTATGCTGATCTCGGCCTTCAGCAGCCGTGAAAAGGTGCTGGCTGCTTATGAAGAAGCGGTAAGGGAGCGTTATCGTTTTTTTAGCTTTGGCGATGCCATGTTTATTTATTGATTGATTATGGAATTGTATCTGATATTTGCCGCATTGGCGGCAGTGATCGTCTGCATTATTCTACTGTTGTTACAAAATAGCAAGCTCAAGCGTATGGACGAGCTGGAAAAACAGCTTCAACAGCTTCAAGCCCAGTCGCAGGAAACACAAAAAGGGGATGCTGCGCTGCTTGCACGGCAGGATCTGCTGATCCAGTCGGTAGAAAGCTCGCTGGAAAAGCTACAGGCTCGCCAAACCGATAATGCCATGCAGACCGAACAAAAGCTGGATCAGATGCGCCGGAGCCTCAGTGAAAGCCTGGAACGGATGCAAACCGGCAACCAGGCGCAGCTGGACAGCATCCGCAAAACGGTGGATGAAAAGCTGCAGGAGACATTGGATCGCAAGCTGAACGATTCCTTTCAGTTGGTATCTCAGCGTCTGGAGCAGGTATACAAGGGGTTGGGTGAAATGCAAACCCTTGCCGTCGGGGTGGGCGATCTTAAGAAGGTGCTGTCCAATGTCAAAACCCGCGGCGTTCTGGGCGAGATTCAGCTGGGCGCAATTTTAGAGCAGCTTTTGACTCCTGACCAGTATGCAGTCAACGTGGCAACAAAGCAGGGAAGTCAGGCTAACGTGGAATATGCCATTCGCCTGCCCGGTGCCGACGGAGGTCCAGTCTGGCTGCCGGTGGATGCCAAGTTTCCGCTGGATGCCTATGAGCAGCTGCTGGCCGCTTATGACACTGCGGATGCTGCGCAGGTAGAAGTTGCCTTAAAATCGCTGAAAACCCGTGTAAAGAGCTTTGCAAAGGATGTTCAGACCAAATATATTGATCCGCCCAGCACCACTGACTTTGCCATTTTGTTCATTCCCGTAGAAGGCCTGTATGCGGAGTTGGTTCGGGCGGGAATGGTGGAAATCCTGCAGAGGGAGTACAAAGTAACCTTGGCTGGTCCTACCACCATGAGTGCGCTACTGAATAGTTTGCAGATGGGTTTCCGCACGCTTGCTATCCAGAAGCGTTCCAGTGAGGTCTGGAAAGTGCTTGGCGCTGTTAAATCAGAGTTTGACAAATTTGCCGCTGTTCTGGAGGCAACACAGAACCGTCTGAATCAAGCCAATTCTGAATTGGACAAGCTGGTGGGCACCCGTACCCGTCAGATCCAGCGTACCCTAAAAAATGTTGAAACTTTGCCGGATGAATCTGTTCTGGCAGCACTACCGGAGGATATTTAAATGTTTAAACTGATTACCACCGACGGCAAAGCACGTCGCGGCGAATTTCAGACGGCTCACGGAACGGTTCAGACCCCCGTTTTCATGAACGTGGGTACACAGGCTGCCATCAAGGGCGGTGTTTCTGCCGAAGATCTGCGCGATCTCGGCTGTCAGGTGGAGCTTTCCAACACCTATCATCTTCATGTTCGTCCCGGTCAGGATGTGGTTAAGTCTCTGGGCGGACTTCATAATTTCATGGATTGGCACGGCCCCATCCTCAC
>CAZVRM010000132.1:0-4914 GCA_964629605.1 uncultured Oscillospiraceae bacterium | reverse complement strand
TTTCGTTACGGCCGGTCAGTGCATTATACATTGTGGTTTTACCGCTGTTGGGGTTTCCGGTCAATGCAATTCTCATGCTGGTTTCCTCCTCGCTTTTTTATCTGTTATTTTCAAACAACAAAAAGTTACCTGTTGCTAACCGATGGGCAAAAGACAATCAGCAGATCGTCCCCGGCTTCCATCGGATTAAATAATGATGGCCTCAGCCAGTTGATCGTCGATGTTGTAGCGGCCATCCTTGATGGACACCACGCAGTTCTTTTTCTTTCTGGAAACCACGGTGATGGGTTCACCGCTGTAGCAGCCCAGAGAGAACAGAAACGCGTCCAACTCCTCGTCATCAGTTTCGATCCGCTGAATGATGTACTCTTTGCCCTCTTGTGCCATTGTCAAGTTCATAAGTACCACCCGTTCAGACTTTCTTTCTATTGGTTAGTTCGTGCTAACCGCTGCGCCGTAATTTTGGATTAGCCGCGGCTAACCTTCTATCATAATAGCCGTTCACCCATGATTTGTCAAGTATTTTTCTGAATTTTCCATTTTCATGCAGTACCCTTGCGCACAACGGCATTTTTATGGTATACTATGAACAAAGAACGGCAGAAAGGAAACACACTATGCATCTGCAGGAATCGGGTGAAATGTATCTGGAGACCATTTATCGGCTCTCGCAACAACACGAATATGTCCGCAGCATCGACGTAGCCGAGGAGATGGGCTATTCCAAGCCCAGTGTCAGCCGTGCGGTAAGCCTGCTGAAGCAGGGCGGCTATCTGCTCGTCGACGAGCACGGGCATCTGACCCTCACCGATGTGGGCAAAGAGGTGGCAAAAAAAATCTTTGAGCGGCACACCGTGCTCACCGGGCTGCTGGTGGCGTTGGGCGTGGACGAACAGACGGCAGCCGAGGACGCTTGCCGCATCGAACACGTCATCAGCGACCAGTCCTTTGAGGCCATCAAGCAATATCTCCATCAAATGTAAGCCTGCGGGGCGGTTTCGCCCCGCTATTTTTTCGTAATTAAAGGAAGCAATCCCCATGGGAAACAATCAAAACGCAAAAAACAAGGCCATGCTGATGATGGCCATCTGCGCCATTCTGTGGAGCATCGGCGGTATTTTTATCAAGCTGATCTCCTGGCATCCCCTGCTGATTTCGGGCGGCAGAAGCCTGCTTTCGGCGGCGGTGGTGGGCGGCTACATGGCGGTAAAGAAGATCCCCGTCAAGGTCTGCAAATATTCGGTGGGCGCAGGCGTCAGTCTGGCGATGTGCCTGCTGCTGTTCGTGGTGGCAAACAAGATGACCACTGCAGCCAACGCCATCGTGCTGCAGTACACCGCGCCTATTTTCATTCTCATCGTCAGCGCCCTGTTTTTCAAGCAGAAGCTGCGTCGAAAGGAGATCCTTGCGGTGCTGGGCACCATGGCAGGCGTGGTGTTGTTTTTCTTTGACCAGCTGTCCCCCGGCAATCTGATCGGCAATGTGCTGGCCATTCTGGCAGGCGCTTTTCTGGGTACCATGTTCACCCTGGTGGGACAGGGCGGCGGCGACGATTCCATTCGCCTCAGCGGCATTTTCTTCGCCCATGTGCTGACAGCCCTCATCGGCATCCCCTCTGGTCTGCCGGGAACGGTGTCCTGCACAGGTGCGGAGCTGCTGTATATCGTCATTTTGGGCGTGCTGCAGCTGGGTATCCCCTATGTGCTCTATGCTCTGGCCTCCCGTGACTGCCCGCCCCTGGCCTGCTCGCTGATCGGTATGCTGGAGCCTCTGCTCAGCCCGGTGTGGGTGCTGATTTTTGATGGCGAGACCCCCGGTATGTTCGCCCTGATGGGCGCGGTGGTCATCATCGGTGTGGTGACCTGGTGGTGCATTGCCGACGGCAAGGCACAAAAGGCAGAAAGCTAAGCAGAAGGGCGCGTTGCAAAATGTGCGCTGTCATTGCGAGGCCTGTGAAGCAGGCCGTGGCAATCCGTTTTCCCATGCCGGAAGGTACGGATTCCCACGCAAAATGCCGCCAAATGGCGGCATTTTTCTCGGAACGACAAGGGGTGTGGCATTTTGCAACGCGCCCATTTTTTATATCTTCGCATTTCCATTGGCGGGGTTGTCCAGCAGCCGTCCCCGGCGGTCGAACCGGGAGCCGTGGCAGGGGCAGTCCCAGCTGCGCTCTTCCTCGTTCCATTTGAGAGCACAGCCCATGTGGGGACACCGCGGCCCCACCGGCGTCAGCACATTCACAGCTGCCTCCAGCGCGTTGATGGCCAATTGGGGATGCAGCACCGACCGCTGGGGCGAAAACACCTGCGCCCAGGGGTTTTCCATGCCCTGCAGCCCATCCCGCAGCAGCTTGGCAGCCACCATGGACGAGGTCATGCCCCATTTATTGAAGCCGGTGGCCACCCACAGTCTCTGGGTTTTCTTTCCGTAAGGGCCGATATAGGGAACACCATCCAGGGTCATGCAGTCCTGGGTGGCCCAGCGTGCCACCACCTGCGCGTCCTTCCAGTGCTTTTGTGCAAAGGCCTCCAGCACCTGCCAGCCGCCGCCCTGCTTTCCTGTCCGATGACCGCCGCCGCCCAGCAGCAACAGCTCACCCCACCGGCGAAAAGACAGGCCTTCCCCGCTGCCGTCCACATACATTCCGTCGGGCAGTGGGGCGTTTTTCAGCGCCAGCACATAGGAGCGGTGCTGGTACTGCTTGAGAAAATACCCGCCGTGTTTGTTAAGCATGGGAAAATGGGTGGCGACGATGATGTGCTCGGCGCGAATGTCACCCCGGTCAGTGACCGCCTTGCCGGGCATCAGCTGGAGCACCCGGGTGTGGGCGCAGATCTTCAGCCCCCGGGTGATGCCTGCCAGAAATTTCAGTGGGTGAAACTGCCCCTGTCCGGGCAGGCATACCGCCCCTGCCGTTGGGATGGGCAAGGGCAGGTCTTTCCGCAGTTCTACCCGCGCCCCCAGACGACGCAGAGCCTGCACCTCTCGGCGCAGCGCCCCCTCTCCCCGGCGGAGATACACCAGATTGTCCTGCTCCTCATAGTCGCAGTCAATTTCACTGCACAGGCTGCGGTACCGGGCGACTGCCCATTGGTTGGCCTGCAGATACTGCCGCGCGACCTCCTCTCCCCGGGTTCGGAGCAGTTTATCGTAGATCAGCCCGTGCTGGGCGGTGATTTTGGCGGTGGTGTTCCGGGTGACGCCCCCACCGGGCTCCCCTGCCTCCACCAGCAGGTAGTCCTCCCCCATGCCCTCCAGCATATGGGCGCACAGCAGCCCGGCCATGCCGCCGCCAATGATGAGTACCCGGGTTCTTCGATTGCCCTCCAATGCCGGAAACCGGGGCATTTTGATGCTTTTCTCCCAAACAGATGCCATCGTTCCCCTCCTTTTCCCCTATTGTGCTCCATTTTTCACAAAAGATTGCATTTTTATGGGGAAAGGACTATGATAAATCCAAGAAATCCTGCACCGGAGGTACCTTATGAACTATCGTCTGGACAAATATGGAAACAGGATCTCGGCACTGGGTTTTGGCTGTATGCGCTTTCAGCGCAATCTCGGTGCCATCGACCTTGCAGAGGCCGAGCGGGAGATCCTTGCCGCCATCGACGGCGGCGTGAATTACTTTGACACCGCCTACATCTATCCCGGCAGCGAAAGCGCGCTGGGCGAGATTTTAGACAAAAACGGCCTGCGAAATAAAGTGTATATCGCTACCAAGCTGCCCCATTACCTGATCCGCAGCGCCGAAAGCATGGAAACGCTCTTTCAGGAGCAGCTTTCCCGGCTGAAAACCGACCACATCGACTATTATCTCATGCATATGCTCACCGATGTGGACGCCTGGAACCGGATGCAGGAGCTGGGCATCGCCCGCTGGCTGGAAAGTAAAAAACAGTCGGGCGAGATCGGACAGGTGGGCTTTTCCTACCACGGCAACACCGAAATGTTCTGCAGGCTGGTGGATGCCTATGATTGGGATTTCTGCCAGATCCAGTACAATTATATGGACGAAAACGCCCAGGCAGGCCGCCGGGGTCTGCACTATGCCCATGAAAAAGACTTGCCGGTCATCATCATGGAGCCCCTTCGTGGCGGCAAGCTGGTGAACAACCTGCCCCGGCAGGCAAAGGAGATCTTTGCCGCCCATTCGGCAGGCTACTCCCCTGCCCAGTGGGCGCTGCGGTGGCTGTGGGATCAGCCGGAGGTCACCTGCGTGCTTTCGGGCATGAACAGCATGGAGATGGTGGCTGACAACATGGCTACCGCCGCCTCCGCCAATGTGGACGATCTTGGCGAGGCCGAGCAGCAGATGCTCCGGCAGGTGGTGGCTGCCATCAACGCCAACATGAAGGTGGGCTGCACCGGCTGCGGCTACTGTATGCCCTGTCCCAAGGGCGTGGACATTCCCGGCACCTTTGCCGACTACAACCGCATTTGTAGTGAGAGCAAAACCTCGGCCTTCCGGGAGCACATGATGGGTACCGCTCTGCGGAAGAATCAGTCGGGTGCCTGCAACTGCATCGGCTGCGGCAAGTGCGAGCAGCACTGTCCCCAGGGTATCGCCATCCGGCAGGAGCTGAAAAAGGCAAGCAAGGAACTGGAAGGCCCGCTGTACCGCTTGATTGCAAAAATCGTCAAAACTTTCCGGATTTTTGGATAACAGATCACAAACAGGAGTCCCATTATAAACGTTTTTATCAGCGCTGACATCGAAGGCACCGCCTTGACCAGCAGCATCATGGGGTCGGTACAGCTGGTCTGCCATGCCCGGACAGCGACCTTGCCCGGGACAATCTGGAAAACGATATTCCTGCCGCCGATCTGGAAGACCTTTGACCTCCCACAAAGGGCCTGTTGCAAAATGCCTGCAGCCCCGTCATTCCGAGCCAGTGATCACACTGGCGTGGG
>CAZVRM010000131.1:0-4981 GCA_964629605.1 uncultured Oscillospiraceae bacterium | reverse complement strand
AAAGGGCATCGCCCTTGCCGACGCCACCACCAAAAAGCTGGTGGAGATCCTGTCCGACGAGGTCATCTGGCAGATGAAGGTGTAACCCTCGTTCCGCTGTCATCCTGAGCGCAGCGAAGGATCCCCCCTGGAGAACCACCATGACCTACTATGTGTATATTCTCACCAATCAGCACGGAAATGTCATGTATATCGGTGTAACCCGCGACCTTGTTCGTCGGGTTTTCCAGCACCGCCACCATCTGGTGGAAGGCTTTACCACGCGGTACAAGGTAAACAAGCTGGTTTACTATGAATCGGTTAACGATGTGACTGCCGCCATTGCCCGGGAAAAGCAACTGAAAGGCTGGACGCGTGCGCGAAAAAACGCTCTGGTTGCGTCTGTAAATCCTGATTGGGCAGAATTGATGCCTGTACCGGGAGATTCTTCGGCGCAAAACGCCTTAGAATGACAGCCCTGCCGTGTCATCCTGAGCGCAGCGAAGGATCCCCCACGGGCGGGCGGCAATCTTCCCGACAAAAACTCCTTGTTTCTCCCGCCTTTTCCATGTTATAATGATTTGATTCCCATTCTTTTATTCGAGGTGACCTGTTTTGCAGACCCAGATCCGGGGACTTTCCACCCATTATATTGACCTGCCCGGCACCCGCGGCACCGTGCTGTTCCTGCACGGCTGGGGCGCCCACATCGGCCTGTACCAGCCCATTTTCGACCTGCTGCAGCAGCTGGAGTACCGGGTGGTAGCCTTTGATATGCCCGGCGTGGGCCAGACCGACGAGCCTGCCCAGCCTCTCACCATTGAGGATTATGTGGCGTTTACGCTGGAGCTGTGCAAAAAGCTGGAGCTGCAGGAGGTTATCCTCATGTGCCATTCCCACGGCGGCCGCATCGCCCTCAGTATGCTCACCGACAAAAATTGCCCGGTGAAGTGCAAAAAAGCGGTGTTTTACGACGCTGCCGGCGTGCGGAAAGCCCCCTCGGCCTCTAAAAAGCTGGCGCAGACCGGCTACAAGGCGGTCAAATGGCTGGGCACAAGCAAGCTGACCGCACCCCTGTTCGGTGATCTGTATGCCGAAATGCGCGACAAGCGCTCCAGCGCCGACTACAAGGCGGCCACTCCGGTAATGCGGCAGACCATGAACCATGTTCTGCCGCTGGATTTCACCGACAAAATGCCCTCCATCACCGCCGAAGTGCTGCTGATGTGGGGCGAAAACGACACCGCCACCCCGCTGGAGCACGGTCAGATCATGGAATCTCTCATTCCCAATGCCGGTCTGGCGGTCATCAAGGGTGCCGGACACTTCAGCCACGCCGACAACTGGCCGCAGTTTTCGGCCGTTCTGCGGGCATTTTTGTAAGGAGGCGGCACTATGTATTGGATTTACTCCATTGTGATCTGGCTGTCCTTCGGCCTGTGCGCCTTTTTTGCCTTCCGGCAGGCGCTCCATATGTTCCAGCTGAACTCCTATCAGGATCTGTCCTACGGCAACTACCTGAAATCCCATAAAAAGACCTATTGGAACGCCAAGCGCATCGTACCCTGTGTGCTGATGGCGCTGGGCGGTCTGAGCATCAATGCCCAGCCCTTCCTGTTTGCCGCCGGCGCCGGTCTGTGGTGGCTGGTAAACCGTCCCCAAAAGGCCAAAAAGCCCCTGGTCTACACCCCCCGGGTCAAGCGCCTGCTGGCCTGTGCCGTGGTGGTGGCAGCAGCATGGGCCTCCCTCACCGACTACATCGCCACCGTGCTCATGCTCACCGGCGTGCTGTCTGAAAGCGCTCTGATGGCACAGACCGGTGTGATGTATACCTCACTGGCACTGCCCCTGTTTATCCTGTTCCAGCATCGGCTGATCCTGCTGTATAACGACATCATGGCGCCCATCGAAAAGGCCATCAACAAGCATTACATCAACGATGCCCGGAAGATCCTGGCCTCCCGTCCCGATCTGAAGGTCATCGGCATCACCGGCAGCTATGGCAAGACCAGCACCAAGTATTTCCTCCAGCGCCTGCTGTCCACCCGGTACAATGTGTATATGACCCCGGGCAACTACAACACCACTCTGGGTGTCACCCGCGCCGTGCGGGAGGGTCTGCGCCCCACCCATGAGATTTTCCTGTGTGAGATGGGCGCCCGTCATGTGGGCGACATCAAGGAGGTCTGTGATCTGGCAAAGCCCACCATGGGCATCATCACCTCGGTTGGCCCCCAGCATCTGGAGACCTTTGGCTCTCTGGACAAGGTGCTGGGCACCAAGCTGGAGCTGGCCGACGCGGTGAAGGGCAAAGGCCCGGTGTTCCTCAACTTTGACAGCGAGCCGCTGAAAAGCAAAAATTTGAGCCAAAATGTCATTTCTTATGGTATTAACGGCGAAAATTATACTATGAGTAATCTTTCTATCGACGAAAACGGCTCCCGTTTCTCCATCAAAGCCCCCGACGGCACCCGTCAGGAGTTCTCCACCCGTCTGCTGGGTCACGCCAATGTGCAGAATATCTGCGGCGCCATCGCCGTGGCGCACCATCTGGGCATCCCCATGACCACCCTTGCCCCTGCCGTCCGTCAGCTGGAGAGCGTGCCCCACCGGCTGCAGCTCATCCGGCAGACCGGTCTGACCATCATCGACGATGCCTACAACTCCAACCCCGCCGGTGCAAAGAACGCACTGGAGACACTGGCTCTGTGCCGTGGCACCCGCATCGTCATCACCCCCGGTCTGGTGGAGCTGGGCGACCGGGAGCTGGAGTACAACGAGACTTTGGGCGGTCAGACCGCCAACGCCTGCCACCATCTGATCACGGTGGGCGAAAGTGAGCGTGTGGATGCCATCACCAAGGGCGCCCGGGAGGGCGGCCTCCACCGGGACAACATCCATCCTGCCGCCACCGTGCAGCAGGCCATGGAGCTGGCAAGAGCTCTGCCCGGTGACAGCAAAATGGTGCTGCTCCTCAACGACCTGACCGACAACTATTAAAGGAAGTGCCCCCTATGAGCAAGAGCAAAAAGCGTAATCACAAGGCCAAAAAAGAGCCTGCCGCCAATTCCTATGCCCACATGAGTCCCCGGCGGCAAAAGCTGCACCTGCAGGCCGACGAGATCTCTTATAAGTTTTCCAAGCTGTCCCCCAAGATCAACCGGGTGCTGCTGGCCATTTTCGCCGTCATCGTGGTGCTCCTGTTGGTCAAAGTCCTCCCTGCCCAGACCGCCCGCTATCTGATCATCGCCATTATGGGCGCGGCGCTGGCCATCAACGGCCTTGCCGGCTACCGGCAGTCCAAGTGGGCGGGCTTTTTCCTGATGGTGTTCGGCACCATCCTGTGTCTGGGCAATCTGATGATGCTGTAAGATCCCAAAGGAGGGTTTCTGATGGTTTCCAAAATCCGTGCGGGCGTCTTTTTCGGCGGCCCCAGCGTTGAACATGAAGTTTCGGTGATCACCGCTATGCAGGCCATTCAGGCCATGGATGCAGAGCGCTATGAGGTGATCCCCGTTTATACCACTAAAAGCGGCGAGCTCTATACCGGCGCCCATCTGGCAAAGCTGGAGAGCTACCGCAACATTCCCGAAGCCCTCAAGCAGGCACAAAAGGTGGTGCTGCAGAAGGAGGGCAAGGATGTGGTGCTCATGCTGGCAAAGCAAAAGCGCTTTGGCTCCAGCATTGCAGCCACGCTGGATGTGGCGCTGCCCATCTATCACGGCACCGGCGGTGAGGACGGCGTGATGCAGGCGCACTTTGAGCGTCTGGGGCTGCCCTACACCGGCCCCGATGTAACTTCCAGCGCCATCGGCATGGACAAATGGGCCTCCAAGGCCATGTTCAAGCTCCACGGCGTACCCTGTGTGGAGGGCGTGAAAGTCACCCAGAGCCAGTATTTCACCGACCCGGAGGCCGCTGCCCAGACCATTGAAAAGGCGGTGGGCTATCCCGCCATCATCAAGCCCTACAATTTGGGCAGCAGCGTGGGCATCCACAAGTGCCGCGACCGTGCTTCCCTGCTGGAAGGGCTGGAGGATGCCTTCCTCTACAGTCAGGCTGTGCTGGCCGAGCGGGCGGTGCAAAATCTCCGGGAGATCAACTGCGCCGTGCTGGGCGATAGCGAGGAGGCTCGCGCCAGTGTGTGCGAAGAGCCCCTCAACGCCACCGACATCCTTACTTACGCCGACAAGTATCAGTCGGGGGGCAAATCCGGCAAGACCGGCGCAAAGTCCGGCGGCGGCAGCAAGGGTATGCAGTCGCTGGCCCGGGTAGTGCCTGCCGACCTGTCTCCCGAAATGACCGAAAAGGTGCAGCAGCTGGCCATCGAGGCCTTCCGTGCCATCGGCGCCTGCGGCTGCAGCCGCATCGACTTCCTGCTGGATAACCAGACCGGAGAGCTGTTCGCCAACGAGATCAACACCATCCCCGGCTCGCTGGCCTTTTACCTGTGGGAAAAGAGCGGTCTGACCTTCACTCAGCTGATGGACGAAATGATCCGTCTGGCCCTCAAGCGTCAGCGGCAGCAGTCGCTGCTCCATCGCTCCTTCGACACCAACCTGCTGCAGCACGCCCAGATCGGCGGCGCAAAGGCCGGTAAAAAGGTGTAAAAAAAGAATCAGCGCCCTTCCCGTTCGATCATCGGGAAGGGCGCTTTTTGTCTGTATGTTCGGTTTTTGGGACTTCGTAAGGCCTTATCCAGTCAGTTTTTCCCGAAGCGCTGAAACCCTTGATACTCTAAGGAAATCTCTATTTTCCCGCTCTCGTAAAATCCCCTCAAAAGTGGTTCATACCACAGGTTTGCTACTTCAAGACAAAATTTCATATTCCATTTCCGGGTGTGGCGCAGTTGGTAGCGCGGGTGGTTTGGGACCATCAGGCCGCAGGTTCGAACCCTGTCACTCGGACCACGCAAAAATCCTATGAAATCAGCTTGATTTCATAGGATTTTCAGTCTGTCGAAAAACCTCGCCAATGGCGAGGTTTTTTGGTATAATAGAAG
>CAZVRM010000130.1:0-4991 GCA_964629605.1 uncultured Oscillospiraceae bacterium | reverse complement strand
GGCGTGGAGCACAGCTTTTTGCAGGATTATAACAATAAAAAAGGCGGCTCTCAAGAGCCGCCGGAAGAAACGCTTTAATTGTTGCGGGAGCACTTTTCTGCATCGATGGCGAGAACCACCATCAGTGCAAACAGCGCATCATCGGGGTCGGATACGTCGATCACATAAGTATCCGTCCAGTTCCAAAGCTCTTTGGAGATGAAAGCTACCGGAGCGCTGAACTTGTCCAGAATCTGATAATCCCATTCAAAGAAATCGCCGTCCACACGCCAACCGCTGAAATCCAGTTCAAAGGCCGGCTTGAAGAAGGTGAAATCTTTGGTAATGGTACCCAGCAGCTCTTCGCCCACAAACAGGTCGAACTTGGGCAGGAAGGTGAACAGCCGCTGCTTGACGGTGGCGATGTGAGCGCCGTTTGCATCGTTGATATGCAGGGCGTGTCCCCAAGCCAGCTGCCCTTCTACAGTAAAGAGGGTAGCGCCGGTTTCATCATAGATGTCGTAGCTGTCGAACCAAGAGAAAAAACGCTGTTTGAACAGTAATTTCATAGGAAGGCTCCTTTCTCAGAGGGTCAAGATGCCGGAACGAGGGAAGGTCACCGGGCCGTCCAGCGTCAGCGCAGTCAGTGTGCCGTCTTCAACGGTGGCGCAGGCTGTCAGACTGCCGCCCGGCTGGAGCAGCTCCAGTTCTAACGATGCATTTTGCCGCAGGGCAAGGGCTGCCGTCACGGCACAGGTACCGGAGGCACAGGAACTTTCCCAAACGTCGGTGCCGGTGTCCCGCACCAGAACACGGGGACGGAGGGTGTTATCCTCCAGATACAACAGACCGAAGCAGCCGTCTTCGGCGCCCAGCGATTCCAGCAATTCCCGGACAATAACGGGATCATCGTCGTGAGGGACGCGGTTTTCCAGCAGAATATGGCTGATGCCCGGATATTCCACAAGGGTGCAGGGCCCCAGAAAGGGCTCTTCCATGGGCAGTACCCGGCGCGGCAGCGGCATGGCAATAGATGCGTGGTAGCAAGGGGTGCCGTCGCAACGAAGGGTCACCGTCAGTGGATGGGGCGCGCCGGACACGGTAACCGTTTGTTCCTGCGTGCCGAAAAAGTGGCGGAGGATCAGTCCGTTGGGCTCATGCATCGCCAGCCAGAGGGCATAGCTGCGGCTGGCATTGCCGCAAAATTCGCCGCCCATCATGTCCATTCGTCCGTCGTGGACAAAGGCTACCTGTTCGGCATTTAGTTGTTCCATGACCTTGCGAGCCACCGAACCGTAATCGGAGGGATTCACCGGGGACAGAACGAAGGCGGTGGTGTTGCCGCTGGGGTCGGCCAGAATGTAAGAGAGTTCCATAGCATCACCCGATTTATTTGGAGTGTTTGCTTTAGTATAGCAAAGGGTTGCCGGAAAGGCAAGAAAAGAGGAGAAATCCATGAAAAAGATTTGGAAAATGACGATTTTGTGGGCGCTGGCACTGTGTTTGCTGACCGGATGCGGTGCACCGGCGGTACAGCCCGAGCGGCAGCCGCTGGTGGAGCCCTCGCTGGAGGGGGATGTTTTTACCGCGCCGCCGGGAACGCCTGCTGACCCGGTGCAGCCGGGAGAACAGATGACGGTGGAAGACCCCACCAAGGGCGGCAATGAAACGCCTGTGGAGCCTGAGCCTGTCCAACCGGTACAGCCCGATGAACCTGCGGCACCGGAGGAGCCCACTGAGCCGGATGCGCAGGAGAATCCGGCACCGGTGCCTCCCGAACAGGCGGAGATCACCGAGACCAAACTGACCTGCACGCTGGAGATCCGATGCGACAAGCTGGTGGGCAATACCGAGCTGGATCCCGATAAGGTGGAGCTGATCCCCGAGGACGGCGTGCTGTTTGCGGCGGCAGAGGTGGAGTTCTTTGAGGGCGAAAGCGTGTTCAATGTGCTGCAACGCACTCTCAAGCAGAACAAGCAGCATCTGGAGTTCGCCCAAAGCCCCCTGTATAACAGCGCTTACATTGAGGGCATCTGCAATCTGTATCAGTTTGACTGCGGCAGCCTGTCGGGCTGGATGTACCGGGTCAACGATTGGTATCCCAATTATGGCTGCAGCCAGTATGTGCTGCAGGACGGAGATGTGATCGTCTGGGATTACACCTGCGATCTGGGGGCAGACTTAGGTGTGGAAGACTATAGCGGAAATAATCAGTAAGGAAAGGGGAGGGACAATCCCTCAGCCTGCCTGCGGCAGGCAGCTCCCTTTCCACAAGGGAGCCACATAAGGAATGGAGGATTTAGAATGGAACAGGCAAAGAATCTGGCAAAGGAACTGATGACTTTTATTGATAACAGCCCCAGCTGCTACCATGTGACGGCAAACTTTGCCGGGATGCTGGAGCAGGCCGGGTATCAGGCGCTCAACGAGCAGGATCAATGGGAGATCCGGGCAGGCGGCAAGTATTTTGTCACCCGCAACGGTTCCTCTATCATTGCGTTCCGGGTGCCCAAGTGCCTGAAGGGTGGTTTTTTGATGGCGGCGGCTCATAGCGACAGCCCTACCTTTAAAATCAAAGAGAATCCCGAGCATCCTGCTGTGGGGCATTACCTTCAGCTGAACACCGAAAAGTACGGCGGCAGCCTGATGGCAACCTGGTTTGACCGTCCTCTGTCGGTGGCCGGACGGGTGCTGGTACAGCAGGATGGCACTATTGCTGTGAAGCCTGTGGCGGTGGAGGAAGATCTGCTGGTGATCCCCAGCGTGGCCATCCACATGAACCGCAGCGCCAATGATGGTATGAAATATCAGGCCAATGTGGACACCTATCCCCTGTTTGGTGACGAGCAGGCCGCCGGGGCATTTATGGATACGGTGGCTAAGGCTGCCGGTGTGGAAAAGGGCGACATTCTGGGACATGACCTGTTCCTGTACTGCCGTCAGAAGGGCACGCTGGTGGGACATGAGGGCAAGATGATGCTGTCCCCCAAGCTGGATGACCTGGAGTGCGCCTGGAGCCTGATGCAGGGCTTTTTGGCAGCGGAAGAGGGCGAGAGCCTGCCGGTTTGCTGCGTCTTTGACAACGAGGAAGTGGGCAGCGAGACCAAGCAGGGCGCGGCATCCACCTTCCTGCGGGATACTCTACGCCGCATCGTGCTGGGTCTGGGAGGCAACGAAGAAATGCTGCTGACCATGCTGGCACAGTCGTTCCTGGTGTCGGCGGATAATGCCCACGCACGGCACCCCAATCACCCCGAATATGCCGACGGAGACAATGCACCCTTTATGAACAAGGGCATCGTCGTCAAATATAATGCCAATCAGCGGTACGCCACCGACGGTGTCAGCGCCGCCATCTTCCGCTCTGTGTGCAAGGAGGCCGGTGTAGAGACGCAGGTGTATGCCAACCGTTCCGACCTGCCCGGCGGCGGCACGCTGGGCAGCATCGCCAACACCCATGTGCCGGTGAACACCGTGGACGTCGGTCTGGCACAGCTGGCTATGCATTCGGTCTGCGAAACGGCAGGCGTACAGGATCTGGCCGATCTGTGCAAGGCGATGGAGGTCTACTTTGGCAAGACGCTGACCAAGCAGGGCAGCGGAATCTATTGCCTGTAAGAACCAAGGAGGAATATTTGTGGTAAGGTTCGGAATCGATCGGGTGGAAGAATATCGCCACCTGCTGGAGGGGCGGGTGGCGCTGATCACAGCACCCTCCGGACGGACGGCGGACAATCGTAGCTCCATTGACCGGTTAAAAGAGGTCTGCGATCTGCGGCTGCTGCTGGCGCCCGAGCACGGTGTCCGGGGCGACAAGGGAGCCGGTGAGCTGTTTGAGGACTGCATTGATCAGCCCTCCGGCCTGCCCATGATGAGCCTGTACCGCAAGGGCAGCAAAGGACTGTCTGATCAGGCGCTGGAACAATTTGACATACTGGTATATGATATTCAGGACGTGGGATGCCGGTATTATACCTTTATTTCCACGTTGAAAAATGCCATGGAGGATTGCGCTCGGGCAAACAAGCGGCTGGTAGTGCTGGATCGGGGCAACCCCCTGGGCGGTCTGGTGGAGGGCACGACGCTTAACCGGGAATGCCGCAGCTTTGTAGGCTGCTGGGAACTGCCCCAGCGGTATGGCTTGACCTGCGGTGAGTTTGCACGGATGGTCAATGCCGAGGACCGTATGGGCTGCGACCTGCAGGTGGTGCCCTGCGAGGGGCTGACCCGCAGCATGACCTTTTCCGATTGGGGACGGCTGTGGGTGATGCCCAGTCTGGCCATGCCCCGGTATGAGACGGCGCTGCTCTATCCTGGAACCTGTCTGTTCGAGGGAACCAACTGGAGCGAAGGCCGGGGGACAGCCGATCCCTTTGCCATCGTGGGTGCGCCGGGGGTGGATGCCGACAGGCTGAGCGAGGCATTCAACAAGCTGCAGCTGGAGGGCGTGGTCAGCACGCCGGTGTATTTTGTGCCCAGTGCCTCCAAACACCGGGGTGAGACCTGTGGCGGCGTGCATTTGCACATCACCGATGAAGGGGCGCTGCGTCCGGTGGAACTGGGATACCGGCTGCTGGATCTGGCGCGGACGCTCTTTCCCGAGACCTTTGAGATCCTGCCGCCCTACAGCGAAGGGGGAAAGCCCTTTATCTCCCTGCTGGCGGGGCAGCGAGGGTTGGAATATGCCGCCTGGAGTGTGGACGGTATGCTGCAAAGTCAGGAGCAGGATTGCGCCGCTTTTCGGAAAAAGGCGGAAAAATATCGGTTATATTAAGAAAAACGCCGGGAAACCCAATGCTGTTCGGTTAGCGCACCACTGTCATTGCGAGGCCCGCTTTACGGGCCGTGGCAATCCGTTTTTCCACGCAAAAAGCCACCCAAAGGGGTGGCTTTTGCTCGGAATGACATAAATTGTGCTGTGTTTTCCCTTAACCGAACGGCATTATCGGGAAACCGACGTTTTTTAGAACAGAAGGCTGATGCCGTAGAGGACGGCGAGGTGGAGGGGATAA
>CAZVRM010000129.1:0-5026 GCA_964629605.1 uncultured Oscillospiraceae bacterium | reverse complement strand
AGCCCACGATCTGGTTGATCGGGTTATAGCCCTTTTCACGCAAGGCGTCATACACTGCGGTAAGGATCTGTTTCATCTCCAGGTCGGCGTCGTCATAGATTTTAAATTTACGAGTACCGTCTAACATCAAATCGCCTCCATTAACCAGATATTACACATTATTATATACCACATCATTCAGAAAGTAAAGGGAACAGAAAGGGAAAATACGGAAAAAGAAAGGGCGTGGTTTCAAATCCCACGCCCTTTCGTCAGTTAAAATCAAGCACGCAGAGTGGCACCGTATTCAGCCTCCAGAGCTTTCAGAATATTCTGAATAATCTCATCGGCTTCCTTATCGGTCAGAGTATGATCGGCAGCACGCAGGCTGAGAGAGAAGGCAACGCTCTTCTTACCGGCAGCAACCTGAGCACCGCGATAGACATCAAACAGCTCCAGCTTTTCCAGAGCCTTCTTTGCGGCCTTTTTGATGCAGGTTTCCAGCTGCAGCACGTAGATATTTTCGTCGCACAGAACAGCCAGATCGCGGGTGCTGGCAGGATACTTGGGAATGGGCTGGTAATAGCGCTCCTGATCCACCAGATCAAAGAGCTGCTCCATATCCAATTCGGCCATATACAGCTCTGCACCGATGCCGTAGTTCTTCAGCACGGCAGGATGGGTCTGACCGGCGTAGCCAATGAGCTTGTCACCGTTCATAATTGCAGCGCAGCGACCGGGATGATAGCTGGGATTGTCATTGCAGGGAGTAAAGACACAGCCGGGAATGGACAGCATAGACAGCACGCCTTCAATGCAGCCTTTCAGATGGAAGAAGTCCTCGCCGTAGGTGGCCATCACCAGAACGGACTTCTCCTCGGGCAGCTGATGGGGATCGAACTTGCCGTTTTCATCCAGTTTAGGCAGATAGATCTTGGAGGGCTCGAACAGGTGGATGGAGGGGGCGCGATAGTTGTAGTTACGGGCAGCGGCCTCCAGCATGGCGGGCAGTGCGGTGGTGCGCAGCAGGCTCTGATCTTCGCCCAGAGGATTGGTGATGACCACGGCCTGTCGGCGGACATCGTTTTCAGCCAGGCAGATCTTGTCAAAGGCCTTGGGGCTCAGGAAGGACAGAGTCTTAGCCTCGCTGTAGCCGGCGGCGTTGCAGGCATCGTTGACCTTGCGGTTGAACTGCTGACGACGGGTCAGACCGCCCTTGGTGGTCTCGCCGCGCAGTAGGGTGGTGGGAATGTTGTCATAGCCGAAGTACCGGGCAACTTCCTCGGCAATATCGGCCATGCCTTCCATATCGTCACGCCAGGAGGGAACGATCACGTCGTCGCCTTCCACCTTGAAGGCCAGCTTTTCCAACGTCCTGACCATAAACTCACGGTCGATCTCGGCGCCGATATAAGCGCTGACGCGTTCAGGCTCCAGCTTCAGGGTGCGGACAGGCTTGGGATTGGGATAGGCATCCACATAACCGCCGATGATCTCACCGGCGCCCAGCTCTTCCACCAGCTGACAGGCGCGCTCCAGAGCGGTCATGCAGCCTTCGCAGTTGACGCCGCGCTCAAAACGGCCGGAGGCCTCGGTACGCATACCCAGACGGCGGGAGGTGGTACGAACGCTGACAGAATCAAACATAGCAGACTCAAAGACGATCATCTCGGTCTGCTCGGTGATCTCACTGTTCTCACCGCCCATAACACCAGCGATGGCAACGGCCTTTTCGGCGTCGGCGATGACCAGGGTGTTTTCCCACAGCTTGCGCTTCTGACCGTCCAGGGTGGTGCATTCCTCGTTCTCGGTGCAGCGGCGGACGATGATCTTGCCGTCCTTCAGGCAGCGGTAGTCAAAGGCGTGCATGGGCTGGCCATACTCCAGCATGACATAGTTGGTGATGTCCACGATGTTGTTGATGGGGCGGATACCGGCAGCGCGCAGACGGTCACGCATCCAGCGGGGGGAGGGAGCGATCTTGATGTTCTTGGCCATGGCGGCGCTGTAACGGGGGCACAGATCGGCGTCACGGATCTCCACAGACAGATGCTCGCTGATGTCACCAACGGTGTTCTTCACCTGAGGCTTGGGCAGAGAGAATGCCTTGTTGAAGGTGGCAGCACTCTCCCGGGCCAGACCGATGATGGACAGGCAGTCGGGGCGGTTGTGCAGAATGTCAAAGTCAAAGGTGATCTCGTCCAGGCTGAGCACGGGAGCAATATCGTCACCGGGCTTGCAGTCTTCGTTCAGGACAAAGATACCGTCGTTGATGCAATGGGGGAACTCGGCCTGCTGGGCACGCAGATCGGCCAGGGTGCAGATGGTGTCAGTCTTGGTGTTGTAGGCAACCATATCACCCTCGTGCAGGTTCTGGCAGTTGGTGTCGGGGCAGGCAGTCTTGTCGCCCAGATCCAGACAGGTATGATAGACACCGTAGCTCTGGGTAGCGCACTCCAGCACCTTCGCAGCCACCACGGGGCCAAAGACCTTGTGACCGGGCTGAATATCAGCGGGAATGGAGGGCTTCTCGGGATCCAGAGGCTTGTAATCGTTCAGCAGGGCAGCAGCGGTAATGACGCCGTAGGGGAAATCACGCTCTTCCAGCTGCAGTTCCTTCAGAGAGCACAGCATACCGTTGGAGGGAACACCGCGCAGCTTGCCTTTTTCAATCTTGATGCCGCCGGGGAGGGTAGATTTGTGCAGAGCGGCGGGAACAAGGTCACCTACATGGACGTTCCAGGCACCGGTGACGATCTGGACAGGCTCAGCCTGACCAACGTCGATCTGACAAACCCACATGTGATCGGAGTTGGGATGACGTTCCATAGAGACGATCTTACCAACAACAACATTGGAAATCTCATCGGCAGGGCTTTCCCAGCTGCCCACCATGATGCCGGCCATAGTCATATCGGCGGCATACTGCTTAGCGGGAACATTGTGGACACCCACATCGGTGAAATCTTTCAGCCAACTATAAGGTAATTTCATTTTCCATTTCCTCCTTGCTTAGAACTGGGACAGGAACCGCACATCGTTCTCGAACAGCAGGCGCATGTCGTCGATCTTGTAGCGGAACAGGGTGATACGCTCCAGGCCTACGCCAAAGGCGAAACCGGAATAGACTTCGGGATCAATACCGCAGTTGCGCAGCACGTTGGGATGTACCATACCGCAGCCCAGAACCTCGATCCAGCCCTCGTATTTACACATGGGGCAGCCCTTGCCGCCGCACTTGAAGCAGCTGATGTCCATCTCGGCAGAAGGCTCGGTGAAGGGGAAGTAGCTGGGGCGGAAACGAACCTTGGTCTCCTCACCGTACAGCTCTTTTGCAAAGACCTCCAGAGTACCCTTCAGATCGCCCATGGTGATGCCCTTGTCGATGACCAGGCCTTCGATCTGATGGAACATGGGGGAGTGGGTGGCGTCAACTTCATCGTTACGGAAGACGCGGCCGGGGGCAATGATGCGGATGGGGGGCTGGGTCTGCTCCATAATACGAGCCTGCATGGGAGAAGTCTGGGTACGCAGGACGATCTCATCATCGATGTAGAAGGTGTCCTGAGGCTCGCGGCTGGGGTGGGTCTTGGGTGCGTTCAGCATATCAAAGTTATAATGCACCAGTTCCACCTCGGGGCCTTCGGCAACGGAATAACCCATACCGGTGAAAATATCGGTGACCTCATCCAGAACGGTAGTCAGGGGATGCTTTTTGCCAAAAACGATCTTCTTGCCGGGCATGGTCACGTCGATGGTCTCTTTCTTCAGCTTATTCTCCAGTTCGTGGGTTTCAGCGCGCTCAGCGGCAGTTTCGATGGCAGCTTCAATCTTGGCACGAACCTCGTTGGCAATTTGACCAACAACAGGACGCTCCTCGGCAGACAGCTGACCCATACCGCGCAGAATGGCGGTCAGTTCACCTTTTTTGCCCAGATATTTTACACGGGCAGCTTCCAAAGTTTCCTTGGTATCGGCAGCACTAACTTCTTCAAGTGCCTTTACCAGGATCTGTTCCAACTTTTCTCTCATGTTGGGATACACTCCTTTATGTGATTCATTTTGTGAGTTACGAGGTTATCTGGGAAAAATATCCGGACAATTGGGATCGCGCTGAGCATAAATCCCTTCCAGCATGGTCAGAACATCTTCCTTTTTCTGAAGAAAGGGTTCCGCGTGGCTCAACAGAAAATAGGGAGCCTTCAATGCTTTCAGGGTGTCGATCTCGTCCTTGAGCAAGGTGGCATTGTAGGCTGGCCTGCCTTGCTTCATAGTGCTGTAAACGGCGTCGCCCAGAAAGGCATAGGTCTCATTGACTTCCAGACCCAGGGAGCCGCGAGCATGACTGGACGGCAAGGGGAATAGCTTCAGCTTGATACCATCATCCAGAAAAAACGGTTCTTTCACCACGGTACCAGCTCCTGCCTTTTGAAAGGTGAAGCCGCCCAAGTAAAGTTCGTTGAAGGTCAACTTGTCCAGATTGCCTATGTGATCGGGATGAAAGTGTGAGATCACTACATTGGGCTGCTTTGGTAATGCCTGCAGGCATTCCAGCACCTCGGCGCTTGCTCCAACGTCAAACAGCCACAAATGTTCTTGGCCTTCGATCAGAGCAACTTCAGCAGACAGGGGCGAGACGGTGAACTTCAAATAATTGATTTCAGGTGTAAGGGGTATCCATTGGGCAGACATCCCACCGCCTCCGTTCCAGAAAATAAAAAGAGCCCCCGTCCACACACTGGGACGAAAGCCATGCTTCCGCGGTACCACCCGCATTCCCGATCAACATCGGGCACTCTTGACCAATAACGGTGTCAAGCCGCCGCAGCCTACCAGAAAACCTTCAGCGTTGGTGCTCAGAAGGGAACTTCACAAAACTATCACGCAGGCGGCTCTCAGCCGGTGACCGCCATTCTCTGACCGATCATAATTTTGCTACTTTCTTCGTCATTGCATTTTTATATTCATAACGTATATAAAATACCATTTTTGCAGGCAAAAAGCAAGCAGTTTTTTGCAGGTTTTCTTACTATTGCAAAAACTTTTT
>CAZVRM010000128.1:0-5029 GCA_964629605.1 uncultured Oscillospiraceae bacterium | reverse complement strand
GTATCGGCTACCGCATGGCGGAAAAAACATAATTTACGATGCTTTTATAGAAAAACTGCCCCGGAAATCCGGGGCAGTTTTTGCAGCGTGTCAAAAAAGTCTTTTTGCCTCGCTGGAGCGCCCAAATGCAGTCCGTTGGATGCTGTATTTTCGCCCTGGTATAACAAGGCTTGCGCCATTTTCCTTTGTGTGCTATAATTTTTAAGATTTCGACAAGCTTCGAGGGATATTTTATGAAACAAGTTTCTGCAAAGCAACTTGCCCTTTCCTTTACCGGCATGCTGTTAGGCGCAGGCTTTGTATCCGGCCAGGAATTGTGGCAGTTTTTCGCCTGCTTTGGCCCCATCGGTTTGGTGGGCTTTCTTGGAATGACCGTTATCTTCGCCTATGTGAACTATGCCTCCCTGCGGCTGGTGCAGACCACCGGCCAAGAGGATATGAGTCGGATGTTCACCCCCGGTGACCGCCCCAAGCTGCGGCTGCTGGTGAGCTCCATGCAGTGTCTGCTGCTGTTCGGCGTCACCATCATTATGATCGCCGGCGCTGCCACCCTCATCCACCAGCTGATCGGGCTGCCCGTCTGGCTGGGCGGTCTGTTGTTCACCACCCTTGTGGTGCTGGTAGCCATGATGGGTATGCACGGTCTGGTGGCGACCTTTTCGCTGTTGGTACCGGTGACCACCGTCTGCGCTGTGATTTTGGGTGTGGTAACACTGGCAAAGGGCGGCTTCCGTTTTGCTCCGCCCAACGGCAGTGTCTCGGCGTTGGTGCCCAACTGGATCATCGGTTTCCTCACCTATGCGGCTTATAATCTATTCGGCTGCGTCAGTGTGCTGGTGCCGCTGGCAAAATTCATTCCCGAAGAAAAAACCGTGCGCCGGGGTCTTACCGGCGGCAGCGGCCTGTTGATCCTGCTGGCTTGGAGCATCATTGCCGCGCTGGCAGTACAGCCTTCGGCCGGTGCAGGGGATCTTCCCATGGCGGTTCTGGCCGGACAGCTCCATCCCGTTCTGGAGGTTGGCTACGGTCTGCTGATGGGCTTTGGTATGTTCAGCGCCTGTCTGGCTGCCATGACGGCTGCTGTCAACCAGATCGCCATCCGCTGGACCAAAATGGCCGTTCATCACAAGCCTTTCACCACCGTTCTGCTCTACGCTGCCTGGGCGCTGAGCCTGCTGGGCTTCGGCAATCTGATCGGTGTGGTCTATCCCATTTTCGGCTACGCCAGCGTCCCCTTCCTCATCTGTCTGGTGATCAACTGGCATAAAAAGAAGAAAACCTTATAAACGTGGAGCCGCCGGGTGACAAACCCGGCGGTTTCTGTTATACTGGTGGTGCTCTGATCAAAGACAGGAGGCATCCTTATGGAAAAAATAGAACTTGTTCTGCGAAAAAAAGACCGTCCCGCCGCCGATTTGTCGGCATTTTCCTTTGAAGAAGCAGAAAAAGCCCGGAATTTTCATGCCGGATTTGCACAATATCGTGAAACGCCCCTGACCGCCCTGTCCAATCTGGCAAAAGCGCTGGGCGTTGCATCCATCCATGTGAAGGATGAAAGCTATCGTTTCGGCCTAAATGCCTTCAAGGTTTTGGGCGGCAGCTATGCGCTGGGTCGCTTTATCGCCCAAAAGCTGGGTGAAAACATCGAAAACCTGCCTGCTCAACGGATTCTTTCTCCCGAGGTGCGGGAAAAACTGGGCGAACTGACCTTTGTCACCGCTACCGACGGCAACCACGGCCGGGGCGTGGCCTGGACAGCCCGTCAGTTGGGACAGAAGTCGGTGGTCTATATGCCCAAGGGCTCTGCCATTGAGCGACTGGAAAACATCCGCGCTGAGGGTGCTGACGCCTCCATCACCGACATGAATTACGACGACGCGGTGCGGCTGGCCGACAAGCACGCCCGGGAACGGGGCTGGGTCATGGTGCAGGACACCGCCTGGGAGGGCTACACCGACATTCCCCTGTGGATCATGCAGGGTTATTCCACCATGGGGTGGGAGATCATCCGACAGCTGGAGGAAGTGGGCGCGGAAAAGCCCACCCACCTGTTTCTGCAGGCCGGTGTTGGCAGCATGGCCGGTGCTATGGCTGGCTTTTTTGCTGCCTATTACGGCGAAAATCGACCCTTCATCACCATCGTAGAGCCCAATCTGGCCGACTGCCTGTTCCGTACTGCCCGGGCAGACGACGGCAAACTGCATAATGTCACCGGTGATATGAACACCATCATGGCCGGTCTGGCCTGCGGCGAGCCCTGTTCCATCGGCTGGGAGGTACTGCGCCATTGTGCCGACGCCTTCCTGTCGGTGCCTGAGTGCGTGGCAGCCGACGGTATGCGAATTCTGGCGGCCCCTGCCCGTGGGGACAGCCCCATTGTTTCGGGCGAATCGGGCGCGGCAGCCTTTGGCGCAGCGGCCAACATCCTGCTGGATAAGGATCTTGTCGAATTAAAGAAGCAACTGGGCTTGAACGAACACAGCCGCCTGCTGTTTATCAGCACCGAAGGCGACACCGACAAGGAAAACTACCGCAACGTGGTATGGCGCGGCAAATATCCGGGAGGTCAGGCATGAAAATCGCACTTTTGCAGACCCCGGTAGGTTTTGATAAGCAGAAAAATCTGGATTCTGCCTGCGAAACCATTCGGGAGGCCGCCCGGAAGGGTGCCCAGCTGGTGATCCTGCCCGAAATGTTCTGCTGCCCCTATTCCACCCGGTATTTTGCCGACTATGCCGAGCCCGCGGGCGGTCACATTTGGCAGACCCTTTCTGCCAGCGCACGGGAAAACAACATCTGCCTTGTGGGCGGAAGCTTTCCCGAAGCGGAGGACGGACGGATCTACAACACGTCCTTTGTGTTCGGCCCCGACGGCAAGCAGCTTGCCCGGCACCGGAAAATGCACCTGTTCAACGTGGAGTTTGACGGCGGACAGCATTTCCGCGAGTCGGACACCTTCACCCCCGGTGGTGATGTGACTACCTTCCAATACGGCGGCATGACCTTTGGTTTATGTATCTGCTTTGATATGCGATTTCCCGAGCTGTCCCGGCTGATGACACTGCAGGGCGCACAGGCCATCATCGTGCCTGCTGCCTTCAATATGACCACAGGTCCCTTGCACTGGGAGACGATGTTCCGGCAGCGCGCTGTAGACGATCAGGTGTATACCATCGGCGTGGCTCCCGCCCGGGACGAGCAGGGCGTTTATGTGTCCTACGCCAATTCCATCCTGTGCGATCCCATGGGGCAGGTACTGGCTCGTGCCGACGCACAGCCCTGTATTGTATACGGAGAGCTGGATGCGGGTCAGGTGGACAGCGCCCGGCGTCAGCTGCCCTTGCTGAGCGCCCGCCGAACCGATCTTTATACCCTTACCCAAATATAAAAATCCGCCGGAGCAAATGCTCCGGCGATTTGCTTTTATTCTGCTTTCAGCACCTTTATGATCTCGCCCACATACAGATCGTGAAAATCCCGTTGAGGATAACAATCCTCCAGAATATCTTTATCCACAAAGCCCTCTTCCAGCACGGGAGCCCGATACAGCTTGCGGCACACCAGCACCAGACTGGCCTCGGCAAAGTAGGTATAGCCCTCACCAAAGATCGGGGCCAGCCCCACCTTTGCCACCTTGTCCTCGTCCCGGCCGGAATGGCTGCCCATATAGGCCAGCTTACTGTGGTGCTCCTGCGGGAAGAAGCACAAGGTATATAGCGGCTCCCGATCCACAAATTGCTTGGTATACCGCTGGGGACGCACAAAGATCACCGAGGTGGGCAGGCCGCCTCCATGTCCCCAAATAGAGCCCAGATGTCCCCAACTGGCCGTCATAGTATTATAGCCGGACTTGTCATCTCCGGCGGTGACCAGCATCCACTCCTTGGCGATGAGGGTCATGGGATTGAGCTGCAGCTCCTGGACAGATACTTCTTTCATGGGCAACACCTTTCCTTTTTTCTTTATTCTATCCCAATTTTCACCGTTTGAAAAGACTTTACGGCGGCAACCGGATGCATTATAATGGAAAAAAGAAGTTTTTGGAGGGATTCCTCATGAAAATATGGCTTTCCTTGCTGCTTTGCTTGCTGCTGGCAGGCTGCAGCAACGCAGCTGCACCGGAGACACCGATCGAACCGCCGCAGGAGCAAATCATCGTTCCCCAACCACAGCCCGAACCCGAACCGGAACCACAGCCGGAACCCGCGCCCGAACCGGAGCCCACGCCCATCTGGATCGAATCCGACTGGCAGCAGGGCGAGCCCATCACGCCCCAGCCCGGCGATACCGCTCAGACATGGATGCCCGAAAAAGCTGCCGAATATCCTGCCGACCTCTGGTGTACCGACCTGGGGCTGCTGGAAAAGTGGATGGCCGTGGAGGGGCTCACCTGGGACGATCTGGACGAGCGGGACTGTGACCAGCTGATCCTTTCCGTTGCGCTGGATAGCGACGGTGTCTCTACCATCACAATCTGTTACGAACGGGATGCTTCCGGCAGCTGGACTCCGGTGGAAAGCCTTGGCCGCATGGCAGGCTACACCGGCTCCAAGGGCATCCAGCACAACCGGCAGCGCAACACCCGCCGCTCCCCCGCCGGTCTGTGGGGACTTGGCTCGGCCTTTGGCGTGGCAGAAATGCCCCAGGGACTGAAGGTGGCCTGGCGGGATGTAACGCCCCAGTCCGACTGGGTTTGCGACGCCGAATCCATCTATTTCAACACCTGGCAGGAGCGGGACGACCCCACTCTTGCCGAAAGCTGGAATTGGAACGACGTGGAGCATCTGGAGGACTATGACGTGACCTATCGCTATGCGGTGGTCATCCAGTACAACACGCCGCCCTATGTGATCCCCGACCGGGGCTGTGCCATTTTCCTGCATTGCAGCGACCACCCCACTTCGGGCTGCATCGGTCTGTTGGAAGAGGATATGCTGCAGACCCTTTTATGGCTGGATCATACCAAAAATCCCCACATTTTGATCACCGGCTATCAGCTGCCGGAGGACTAAAAAAAGACCCCTCGGGG
>CAZVRM010000127.1:0-5034 GCA_964629605.1 uncultured Oscillospiraceae bacterium | reverse complement strand
GTTGCAAAATGCCTGCAGCCCCGTCATTCCGAGCCAGTGATCACACTGGCGTGGGAATCCGACCGCTCCTCCATAGGAAAACGGATTGCCACACCAGTCTGCGGACTGGTTCGCAATGACAGGACTATATTTTGCAACGAGCCCCTATCTTTTTTCAAAAAATCTCCGGACACCTGTTGGTATCCGGAGACATGTTTTTTACTGGGGCGATCCCGGCATCAGGGAACCAGAATCATCTTGCCCGGAACGCCGTTTTTCATGGCCTCCAGGGCTTCCTCAAAGGCACTGAGGGGATAGATACCGCCGATCACCGGCTCCAGCGAAAAGCCGGGGGTCTGCAGGATACGCATACAGTCCTCCCAGGTCTCAAACATCAATCGGCCGCTAACGCCGGTATACATCACCTCCCGATAGATGATGTCTTCGGTGAGATTGATACCCACTTCCCCGTCGGGCAGGCCTACCGATACGAAAATGCCGCCCTTGCGCACTGCCTTCAGTCCGTCCAGAATGGCCTGCTTGTTTCCCGTAATATCAATAACGGCATCGGCGCCCACGCCCTCGGTCTGACTGCAGACAAAGGCAGGCAGATCCACATCCCGGCTGTTAACAACCATGTCCGCGCCCATGGTTTTGGCGATCTCCAGCTTTTCGTCGATGAGATCACAGGCGATGATCTGTTTTGCGCCGTGGGCCTTGCAGGCGCCGATGGTCATCAGACCGATGGGGCCGCATCCGCTCACCAGCACCCGCTTGCCCTTTACCTTTGCCACCTCCACGCCGTGAACGCCTGCGCCCATGGCCTCCAGCATGGCGCCCATTTCATAGGTGATCCCGTCCTCCAGACGCACGATGCAATCCTTGTGGACAGGCGCATATTCAGCAAAGGCACCGGGATCGGTCACGCCGAAAACACGCTGATTTTCACAGATATGGGGGTTTCCGTTTTTGCACTGCCAGCACTGGTTGCAGGGGACGTGGGTCTCCACCGAGATCCGGTCGCCCAGCTGATAGCCCACCACATTTTTGCCGATCTCCACGATCTCACCGGCGGTTTCATGACCAAATACCATGGGCAGATTGGTCATCCGCTTTTGAGCATATTCCTTCCAGTGATAAAGATGAACGTCGGTTCCGCAGATGGCGGTGGCGTGCACCTTGATCAGCACTTCATCCTCACTGATCTGCGGGATGGGAAGATCCTCCCGATATTCCGCACCAACACCGGGCTTCATCTTACAAATACCGCGCATCGTTCCTGTCAAAGTACATTCCTCCTCTATCATCCATTGGGGTAGAAGCAATCTTTTATAGCAAAACTATAGCACGTTTTTCTCAAGATCACAAGAAAGAAGCAAAAAACGGCTCCGGATATTGTCCGGAGCCTTGTCTTTTGTAATTTCTATATTCGTTTTCGGACAACGCGCTGTTTGGTGTTCCAAACAAAACCGCCAAACTTTCTCGACCTGTTTTACTGAACCTCTACCAGTTCAATATGGAAGTTCAGGTCCTTGCCCGCCATTTCGTGGTTGGCATCGAAGGTAATGGTAGCCTCATCACGGGCGCTCACGACAACCTGCAGGGGCTGACCGTTGCCCAGATCCAGCATAACCTTTTCACCCACGCGCAACTCCTCGCTGCCGGGCAGCTCGCTGATGGGCGCGGTAAAGATGGCGCCGGGATTTGGATAGCCGTATGCCTGGTCGGGGGTCAGATGAATGTCAATGCTCTGTCCAACTGCCATATTCGCTACGGCAGCATCATAGCCCTGGATCATCATACCTACACCGCAGATGAATTCCATGGGTTCGCCCCGATCATAGGAAGAGTCAAAGACGGTGCCGTCATTCAGCGTGCCACGATAATGGGTCTTGCAAAGCTTGCCTACGTTGGGACCCACAATGGTGGGTGCAGAGTGACAACCGCCGCCACAGCCGCTGCAGCCACCGCCGCAACGACTGCCGCAGCCCTCGCCCTCGGCATGATCGTGATGATGATCACAGTTGACGCCGGCAGACTGTAGTTCACCACGCAGATAGGCATCGACCGCTTTGTCGGCATCGCCTTTTGCACCGGAACAGATTTCAATACCTGCGGCGGTGAGTGCAGCCTGAGCACCTTCGCCAATGCCGCCGCACAGCAGGACATTTACAGAAAGGTCTGCCAGCAAGCCTGCAAGCGCATCATGACCGCTTTCGTTGGTATCAACGATGTCGATATTGGCAACCAGTCCGTCCACGATTTCATACAATTTAAAGGTTTCCGTGTGGCCGAAGTGCTGGAAGACTTCGCCATTGGAAAAAGGAACTGCAATTTTCATAGATAACTTCCTCCGTTGTTTTTTCAAAATGGATTGTACTATAAATAAAGGAGAATGGCAAGGGCATCGTTTTTGTTCTTCATCAAAGCGATGGATTGCCTTCCAGAACGACAGACTTTGTTTCATAGCCTGAGACAAAATTGCTTTACGATATAAAATAAAAAGAGTAAGACCTAAGAGGGCTTACCCTTGGTGGGAGTGTTATGAAAGAATCTGGCGAAACTCAGTAAAATCAATGGTCCGCAGACCGTATGCAAGGTATACTTATTTTAAAAAATCTATTTTGAGCGGTGCTTTTCAACTGTCCCCAACACGCCAACTGTTTGGACGGCTTATATGTGTCATTTTCTAAAAGGGAACAAAGTATGTAACGGGTCCTTTATTTTACAATCTTATAGGAGGGTCGTAATGAACAAACAAAACCCTTTTAACGATAACAACTATTATGGCTGCCAGCGCTGCTGTGATGACCGTCTTTCAAACTCCTGCAACGAGGAAAAACACCCTTATTCCCGCTGTGTAAATTGTCCGCCAGGTCCTGTGGGTCCGCGAGGTCCTGTGGGTCCTCAGGTTCCTGTTGGTGAGACCGGTCCCGTGGGACCCCAAGGACCCGCTGGCGGTGTGCTGAATTTTGCAGATTTCTATGCATTGATGCCGCCCGATAATGCTGCAACAGTAGCACCGGGTACAGATATCAGTTTTCCTCAGGACGGTCCCAAAAGCGGTTCGGACATTGCTCGAACAGGCCCGAGTTCCTTCAACTTGTCGCAAATTGGCACTTATCAGGTGCTGTTCCAGGTAAGTGTAACAGAGGCCGGTCAATTAATCCTGACCTTGAACGGAGAAGATCTGGAATATACTGTGGTCGGTCGTGCAACAGGAGCGTCCCAGATTCTTGGCATGGCGATCGTGACGACCACCGCAATCAATTCTGTGTTGACTGTTCGTAATCCTGCAGGCAACGCGGCAGCTCTCACCATCACGCCGGTTGCAGGTGGTCCGCGACCGGTCTCCGCGCACCTTGTCATCACACAAATTCAGTGAGAATTCCGACCTATGAAACATGTAAAACCCGGTCATCCGTATCCCGTCGTATGCTTGGATGCAGGGCATTCAGGAGATTACAACCGCAGTCCTGCGGTTGCGGAGTACAAGGAGTCCGATATGAGTTGGACGCTTCATTTGCTGCTGAAAGCGGCACTTGAGCGTTACGGTATTGTGGTAAAAACCACAAGGGAAACACAGAATACGCCACTGGGCGTATACCGGCGGGGAGCCATCTCCAAAGGCTGCGATTTATTCCTTTCGCTTCACTCCAACGCTGCCGGCGCCCCGGTGAATGAGACGGTAGACCGCGTTATAGTATATGTACCGCTGGATGGAAGCGGCGACGAGATCGGCCAAATGTTTGTGGATCAGATCAGCCTTATTATGGGTACGCAGCAGAAAGGCCGGATCGGAGCCAGAGAAGGCAGCAATGGAGATTATTACGGGGTCATCCGTGGTGCTGCCGCTGTCGGGACGGTAGGCTTGATTTTGGAGCATTCTTTCCACACCAATACACGTTCCACAAACTGTCTGATGAAGGAATCAAATCTGACCCGTTTAGCAGAGGAAGAAGCCGTTGTAATTGCTGAATATTTTGACGTGCTGGGATCAGAAGCACCTGTTGAACAGAATACGCTATACCGGGTTCAGACAGGCGCCTTCCGCGTGAAAGCCAATGCCGAAGCGTATCTGGCCGAAATCAAAGCGGCAGGTCTTGATGCGTATATCACCACGCAAGCGATCTAACAGCCTTCGTTCAAGTCAGAGGATCACACGCTCAAGCAGTTTGTTCTGGATGGCAAGGCTGCTGCACACTTTCTGCACCATGGTCAAGGATACCGAAGGCAACAAACCGGGTAAAATGCGTATTGCTGGCCATGCCGACGAGAAGACCTCTGACCATTACACCGCACAGATTTCGCCGCATTGTCCAGCATTACCGATCATTACTGCCTTTTTCGCCCTTTGACCCATATTTTCAAGAAAACTATGGGGTCAACTCAAAATGCAAAATAAGAATTTTTAACGCAGAAAAACCGCCGTTTTCGGCGGTTTTTGTAAGGAATTATGGCCCGAGTGGAATTATAGGATTCTATAAGATCAGAAAAACAAAAATGATATTCGGGTAGTCGGCAATCAGTATTTCCACCACAACTTAATCGCGATCATGAGTGCTGCCCAATAGGAAACGGGCGGCACTGTTTGTTTCTCGACTTCGGGACAAAATGGATGTAGGTGTTACGATGATGTGTGACAAAAGGTAAAAAAGAATCTCACTGTCCGAGATAAGTATTGGTGTGCATAACTGACCTTTTTATTCATTTTCTATGAATGCTCATAGGCAAATGAAAAGGGGCAAGGTGTATTTCAACCTTGCCCCTATGGGTCAGTATTCAGTTCGCCAAACAAGAATTGGCTTACTTCTCTTTGTTTTTATATGCTCTGTATCCTGCCAAACAAGCCAAGGCAATCACCATAGGGATGACTGCATAACCTGCATTGGCTGTTCCATTGGAAGTAAGAACGAAGATAGCACCTGCAAAAGTCAGGATGATAAATACTATCGAAAGTATCCGTACCAACTTTTTCATACTATCACACCTCTTTGTCCAATTGGAATTAGTCAAATCATTTGAAAGGTAATTCTGACGGATTAAGTACCTCAT
>CAZVRM010000126.1:0-5083 GCA_964629605.1 uncultured Oscillospiraceae bacterium | reverse complement strand
TGGAACCGCCCTTGCCCTTGCAGTAGCCGGTGCGCTTGCCGAACAGCTCGGCCATCGCACGCTTGGGATCACCGCCGCGGGCGATCACGTGACCGTGGCCGCGGTGGGTGGAGGTAAAGTAATCCTGAGGCTGCATGGTGGCGAATGCACCGGCCTCAGCGGCCTCCTGACCGATACTCAGATGGATGTTACCGGCCAGCATACCCTTGGTAAAGCACTCAGCAGCGTGCTCTTCGAACTCACGAATCCGCACCATAGTGGTGTAGAAGCCCAGAAGCAGCTCCTTGGAGTAAGTCTTTTCAGCAGTTTTTTTCTTAGTTGCCAATATTCTCACGCCTTTCTTGAAGTTTGTGAATGTATCGAGTTGTCCTTATGCCTGCTGGGGAGACAGCAGAGGGACTTCCAGTTCAGGGTCAAATTTGCGCAGCAGCTCTGCGCCTTCGATCTCACCGATCACTGCGTCCACAGTGAGCAGCACCTTGGTGCCCTCTACCAGATGTCCGCCGTGAGCACCGCCGTGACGGTCGCTCAGATTGACGTGAACGTGCAGGTTGGTGTTGCCTTCGTCATCGTGGCAGATGATACCGGCTGCAGCCGTCAGCTCAATGGGGCCGGTCAGATGCAGCACCTCACCGTAGCCGTAACCGGCCTTGGTGGGCAGCTCCACGGGGTTGCAGTATTTGACGCCATCCAGACTGCCGATGCAGCTGATGATCACGCCGTTGTTGATGCCAGCTCGCTTGCAGGCCTCCGTCAGACCCAGCAGCACGTCGGTGCCGGGCTTCAGTCGGAGTACGACCACTCTCTTCAGAGTGCCCTGTGCCATTTGGATACCGTAATTTTCCATGTCGACCTCCTTAAAACGCTCATTATTTATATATATTCTTCAAATATGCGCGCTATGGTTATAAACAAAATTGCTGGAAGGGCTCTTTCAGCACCGTGACTTTGCCCCGTTCCGCAGGCCATCGGGCAAGATTTCGTTCCACACCCGCCCGCATGGTCATGGTATCGTCCTCCGCGAAGGGAAGGTGATATACCACAAGGTTTTCGCTCTCCAGCTTGCCTTTGAAAAACCGTCCGTGAGTCAATACGCTGAAAAACAGCGGATTGACAAAAGCTGCATCCAGACGGACACCCTCCAGCCGACTTAGGTCTTCCGATACATAGTCAATGTCGGCTGTAAAAAGAACGGTTTTCTCACCAAAGGTGATGAGGTAGCAGAAATGCCGCACCTTTTCAAACTTTTTATCCAGATGCCGTGTGCGGAAGGCACGCACCGTAATGTCCTTCGTCACCCGGAAGCCTGTCCGGTCGGTCTGTTCCGACAACAGTGCGCAGGGCGTTCCCTGCCCTTTCAAAAAGTCTGCCAGCCCGCTTTCGGCTACCGTGCGGGTATCCGGCAGGAATACCCCCTTCACCGGGCGCTGCTGCAGGTATTCCAGCGTCATCTCCGGCGAACAGTGATCTGGGTGTGCGTGGGTGAACAGCAGCACGTCCACCTTGTCAAAGGGCGGCTGCCCTTCTTTCATTCGCTGCCAGACCTGGGGCGAAAGATTGCTGAAGGGGTGCCCTTCCCTGCCGTAAATGCCGTCCAGAAGCATCTTAGTGCCGTTATATTCCAGCAGCAGACCTGCATTGGCTACCAGCGTTACGCGAAGGGTCTTGTCCATCCGTTGCTCCTTTTGCTCTCCAGACTGGGGCAGAGGGCTTTCCGTTAGACAAACCCAACCCTGCCTTTATACACAGTTTATGCACGCCAAATGAAAAAGTCAATCCCTCCAGACCCTTCCAAATGCATTTTCGTCACTTTTGGTATGTTGGTATGACCATTTTTGTGCGTTTTTCTACATTTCGCCTTTTGGCGACCCGGTTTTCCACAGATAAAACGGCAAAATTCCTGTGTAAACCGATCATAAAGATACCCGGTCAACAGGCGGAATCACATCAAACAGATTGAAAGACCTATCATTTTGTGCTAAGATTTCTACCAAAGGACATCTTTCCGCATCCTGTTATTTTTCTAAAAAGGAGTACGCCACCATGAAATACGCCTTTGAACCCCGTGACACCATTACTTATTTTGAGAAGATCGTCAGCGTACCCAGCCCGGTGGGCTATTATGTCCGGATGAATCCGGTCATGGAACAGCTGGCCGCCCAGCTGGGCTTTACCGTTACCTATGACAACAAACACACCGCCTATATTACGCTGGAGGGGCAGGACAACAGCAAAACCGTGCTGGTGGGCGCGCATCTGGACACGCTGGGCATGGTGGTGCGCTGCATTGATGCCGACGGCATGATCCGCGTCCGGCAGCTGGGCGGCGTGAACTACGCAAGCTTAGAGGGTGAAACGGTCACCATCCACACCCGGGATGGCCGCAGCTACACCGGCCTGATGGCCTGCCAGTCCCATTCGGTACACGTTTTCGACGATGCTCGCTCGGTAGAGCGCAATGAAAACACCATGATGGTGATTCTGGACGAGCCGGTAAAGTCCAAGGCCGACGTGAAGGCACTGGGCATCCGCCACGGCGACATGATCTCGGTAGATCCCCGCTGCCAGTTCACCGAAAATGGCTATCTGAAGTCCCGCTTCATTGATGATAAGGCCGCGGTGGCCTGCTGCTTCACCGCGCTGAAATATCTCAAAGAGCAGGGTTTGAAGCCCAAATACCGCACCCTGTTTGCCTTCCCCTACAGCGAGGAGATCGGTCTGGGCGGCACCTATGTACCTGCCGAGGTTTCGGAATATGTCGCCATCGACATCGGCCTCATCGGCCCGGGCTACGATGGTGAGGAACGCAAGGTGACCATCTGCGCCAAGGACGCTTCCACCCCCTACGATTACGAGCTGACCAGCCGTCTGATCGAACTGGCGGAACAGAACGGCATTGAGCATGCGGTGGATATTTTCTACCGCTACGGCACCGATGCCAACGCTGCCCTCAAGGCGGGCAACAACCTGCGCGCCGCCGCCTTCGGCATGGCGGTCTACTGCAGTCACGGCATGGAGCGCACCCATCTGGATGGTCTCAACGCCACGGTGGAGCTGCTTTTGAGCTATCTGTTGGAGGGATAATGTATGAAAGCCAAAGTTTTGAGCGGCATTGACCGCATCGACATTCTGGACACCTTATTAAAAAATCAGCGCGTGGGTCTGGTGACCGCAGGCTCGGCCATCGACCGGGAGTGCCGACTGGCTGTGGACATTCTGTGTGAACGGTACAACGTCACCACCCTGTTTAACACCATTTTCGGCATCCGGGGCGAGTTTATCTACGGCGAACGGGTTCCCTTCTATGTGGACAAGCCCACCGGCCTGCCGGTGCACAGCATTTTTAACAGCAAGCTGACCGCCCCCACCCCCGAAATGATGGAAAACGTGGATGTGATGGTCTATGACATCAAGGAAGCCGGTGCACGGTACTACGAGTATCTGTATACGCTGGCCGATTTGATGAAGGCCTGCGCCAAGGCAAAAAAGCCTCTGGTAGTGCTGGATCGGGTCAACCCCATCGGCGGCGAAAAGGTGGAGGGTACCGTTTGCCCCGCCAATATGCACACCATGGTGGGCGACTATCAGCTTGCTCAGCGCACCGGCCTGACCTCCGGCGAGTTTGCCCGGTATGTGAACGGCGAGTACGGTATCGGCTGCGACCTGCACATCGTCCCTGTTGCAGGCTGGCAGCGCAAGTTGTATATGGACGAGACCGACGTGCCCTGGGTGCTGCCCTCCCCCAGCCTGCCCCATGCCACCGCCAACCTGCTGTACGCCGGTATGTGCGTGTTTGAGGGTGTGGCTACCATCAACGAAGGCCGCGGCACCACCAAGCCCTTTGAACTGATCGGAGCCCCCTGGATGGACGGCAAGGCAGTGGCTGCACTGGCGCAGAAAAAAGGCCTGCCCGGTGTGCGGTATGCCCCCACTTATTACAAGCCCTCGGGCTCCAAGCACAGCGGTGAAGTGTGCGGCGGCGTGCAGATCCACGTTCTGGATCGGGAAGAATTCCTACCGGTACGGACGGCGCTGACCCTGCTGGACGCTGTCCGGGAGGTGCACCCCAACGAGATCGTCTGGCGGGATTGCTCTGCCGGACACGACCTGCCCGACGTGGAGGGCATGACCTTTGACCGCTACACCGACAAGCTGCTGGGCGACAAGCGCTACACCACCGGAGAGCTGAACTGTGACGGCCTGCTGGCGGCGCACGAAGAAGAATTGAAGGCCTATATTGCCCGCAAAAAGAAGTACGAGCTGTACGAATAACGGCAAGGAGCAGCCATGAAGATCGAAAATCCAATCTGTGGAAAACGGATTTGTCTGCGAAACTATACTGAGTCAGATCTTGCATTTCTGACGGGTATGTGGTTCGATGCAGAAAACGGAAAATATATGAGCGATCCAACAAGCGAATATGTGGATGAGGCTTTTCAGAAGGCACTGGATACCCTGGGCGAAAGCCCTTATGGGTACTATCTCGTCATCGAACTTACAGACACACGGGAGAAAATTGGTTCCGCTTGTATGTTTCCCAACGAAGACCAAACGGTATATGACATCGGCTACTGTATTCATAAGTGTAAATGGAAACAGGGCTACGGAAGCGAGGCAGTCGCTTCGCTGCTGGAATGGTTGGAAGAACATGGTGCAGAAAAGGTAACCGCAGAAGTAGCGGTGGATAATCTTCCTTCCAATATGCTACTTCGTAAACTGGGATTTGATATTGAGAAGAAGGCCGAATTTCAAAAGTACAATATGAATGTGCGTTTTGACAGTTACATATATGCAAAGAAGATTTGATTCGTGATGCTTCGCACTACTCACCCTATAAAAATTGCCCCCTGGCATTTGCCAGGGGGCTTGTCTTATGTCGTTTTAACTTACAGCTTGGGGCCGGCTTCCACCAGAGCCTTACCGGTTTCGTTGCCGGTATACTTGACGAAGTTCTTGATGAAGCGGGAAGCCAGATCCTGTGCCTTCTCTTCCCACTGGGCAGCATCGGCATAGGTATCGCGGGGATCCAGAATGCCGCTGTCCACGCCGGGCAGAGCAGTGGGGACTTCCAGATTGAAATAGG
>CAZVRM010000125.1:0-5084 GCA_964629605.1 uncultured Oscillospiraceae bacterium | reverse complement strand
GAAAATAGTGGTGATTTGGGTCTCCCGCTGGATGCGGCGGATCTCCTCACGGGTCTGCAGGCGCAGGCGGGCATCCAGATTGGACAACGGCTCGTCCAACAGCAAGATCCGGGGCATTTTTACCAGCGCCCGGGCGATGGCCACCCGCTGCTGCTGACCGCCCGACAGCTCGGCAGGCTTGCGCTCCATCAGATCGCCCAGCTGCACCAGCTTGGCGGCCTCCAGCGCACGGCGCTCCATGTCCTCCTTGGAGGGCTTATCCTTGCCCTTCAGGTTCTGCAGGGGGAACAGGATGTTCTGCCGCACGGTCATGTGGGGGTAGAGGGCATAGTTCTGGAACACCAGTCCCACACCACGCGCCTGGGGCGGCAGGTCGGTCACGTCTTCGTCACCGAAGAAAATCCGGCCGGAGGTAGGGGTCTGCAGGCCGGACAGCAGGTTCAGCGTGGTGCTTTTGCCGCAGCCCGAGGGGCCCAGCAGGCCGATCAGCTTGCCGTCGGGGATCTCAAAGGTGAAATCGTTGACGGCGATGACCTCTTTTTGCTGCCCCTTGCCCCGGGCGGGATATTTTTTGGTCAGATGTTGTAAGGTTACTTTCATGGGTAATCACTCCTCGTTTCAGCGGAGAATCGTTGTCTTGATTTTAGTCCTTTCCGGCCTGCAAGTCAATGTTTGCAGGCAAAAGCGCGCTGCAAAATGCACACACTCCCCGTCATTCCGAGCCAGTGTTCGCACTGGCGTGGGAATCCGTCATCTTCTGCAAAGGGAAACGGATTGCCACACCGTTCTGCTGAACGGTTCGCAATGACAGGATGCATTTTACAACGCGCTGTTGCTTATTTTTCGGGTTTTACCTCTGCCAGACGGCAGAAAATGTCCACGGCAGGGCGCAAAAGTGCATCGGGGAAGTCAAAATTCACCGTGTGGTGGGAAATCTCGTTGCCGTTGCCAAGGAAGAAATACACGCCCTTTGTCACCTTGGTAAAGTGGCCGAAATCCTCCGAACTGCGCTCGGGGTGAGGCATGATATGCACCGGGATGCCCAGTTCACCGCACACTGCCCGGAGATGCTCCACGCTTTCCTTGTGGTTGCGGGTCTCGGGAAATTCATCACAGAACTCGGTGCGGCAGGTCAGGCCGTATTCCGCACAAAGCCCCCAGGCCAGCCCGTCGATGCGCTTTTCCAGCTTGTCCATTTCCCACTCGTTTTCGCCACGGATGGTCAGCTGCAAAACGCCCTTGCTGGCCGAGGTGCCAAAGGCCGGCTCGCCGATCTCCACATGGATGACGGTGCACAGCACCAGCCCCTGATGGTCTTCGGCGCGGTACAGGGCGGGCAGTGCCTGAATCAGCCGGGCAATGGCCATGGCAGGATTGCGTCCCACGCCCGGGTCGGAGGCGTGGGCAGGCGCTCCCTCAAAATAAATGCTCATGCCCTTGGAGGCGCACTGCATGGTGTCCTCCCGAACGGCAACCTCACCCAGCGGAAAACCGCACTGGTTGTGCCAGCCATAGATGGCCTCGATGCCCTCCTCCGCCAGCAGGGGCGCACAGTCGATGGCGCCTGCGCCGATCTCCTCGGCGTGCTGGAAGATGAGGTACAGGGTATTGTCACAGCCCAGCCGGTCGATTTCCAGCGCAAAGGCCGCCAGCGCGGCACAGTGTCCGTCATGACCACATTTGTGGGACACACCGGGAACGGTAGAGCCATAGGGCAGGTCGATGGTCTCGTCGATGGGCAGAGCGTCCATATCGGCGCGGAAGGCCAGCTTTTTGCCGCCGGGCTTGCCCCGATGGACGGCGTAAAACCACAGCCCCCGATCCACTACCTCCAGAGCGGTGTGTTCCTTCAAAAAGGTCATCAGCCGAGCCTTGGTGTCCCGTTCTTCGCAGGAAATCTCGGGGTGTCGGTGCAGTTCGTGCCGCAGATCCAACGCCAACTGGCAGGTCTGTTCGTGCATAAAATCGCTCCTTTCGGGGTGCGCAGGATGTCTTCCTTTACTATACCATACTTTTTACCAAAAGAAAATGCCGAAGCAAAGCAATGCTGTTCGGTTACGAAAACAGATCGCACCCACTGGGTCATTCCGAGAAAAATGCCGCCTGACAGGCGGCATTTTTGCGTGGGAATCCGTATTCCCCACCGAGAAGCGGATTGCCACACCAGTCTGCGGACTGGTTCGCAATGACAGTGTTCTGTTAACCGAACGGTATTAGAAGCAAAGGCCGTTCCTTTTGATTGACGAACGGTGTTTCTTGCCGCTATAATAAAACCATACCATTTTGTCCATTGTGAGGGAATGTTTATGCTGAAACTGCACCATGTACGGGGCAATACCTTTGCCATCGAGACCGATATGGCTCTGATCCCGGTCTATCAGTTGAATGAACGGGACATCATCCTGCTGGACAGCGGTTTTGCCTCTTCCGACCGACAGGACCTCACCGAAACGCTGAAAGGCCATGATTTTCAGGTGAAGGGTATTATTTGCAGCCACGCCCACATGGATCACGCAGGAAATGTTCAGCATCTTTGCGATCTTTACGGCTGTCGGGTAGCCGCCCACATTATTGAAGCGGCCATCGCTGCCACGCCCGACAGCTTCCGCAAGCATTATGGCATCTATACCTCTGACGATCGGGGCGGCGTGGAGGAATGCTTCACTGCTACCGATATTATTATGCCGCACACCCGTCGGCTGGATTTTTGCGGCGCTGCCTTTGAGATCGTTCATCTGCCGGGACACAGCGGCGGACATATCGGTATCATCACCCCCGACGGCGTGGCCTATCTGGGGGATGTGCTCATGGGGTTTCCTCAGCTGGCCGCCAGCAAAATGCCAACCACCCAGTTTTTGCGGCTGGATCTGGAAAGCAAGCACAGCCTGCATCAGCTGCAGGCCAAGACATATATCATCGCCCACAAGGCGATTTTTGAGGACATTCATGAGCTGATCGACGCCAACATCCGTTGTCTGGAGGGAAAGGTGCAGGATGTTCTGAATGCGTTGCAGGGCACACCCACCCGGGGCGAATGGCTGATTGCCTTTTACGAGGGTCAGCGGATGCACGCCCGCTCGGAACGCAGCTTTGCCATTCTGGAGTATGGCTTTAACAGTGTAGTCACCTATCTGGAGGAAACCGGACAGGTCATCTCCCGCCGGGTCAACGGCAACCGGCGCTATGGCAGAAAAAAGCGCTGATAACCGAAGAGATTTGTTGGGCTGAGTTGCCATTTACGTAACTTTTTTTCTCCGACATAAGAAAATTTCTTGACATTGAAAGGAAACAGGATTATAAAAAAGGATGTAAGCAATTTAACGGGCTACTGTGATAAAATGATTTGGCGCCCGGAATCTGCGATATACTGATTAGCAAAAGATACACACTCGAGGAGGTACTCTTATATGAATGCATTGGTAGAAATGAGCAAATATCGTCATGAAAAGGTGCTGTTTGTCAACAACGAAAAGGCCGGTCTGAAGGCCATCATCGCTGTTCACAACACCAATCTGGGCCCCGCCATCGGCGGCTGCCGCCTGTATCCCTACGAGTCCTACGACGCTGCGCTGTTTGACGTTCTGCGCCTGTCCCGCGGTATGTCCCACAAGAACGCAGTTGCCGGTCTGCCCCACGGCGGCGGCAAGGGCGTCATCATTGCCGATCCCTCTCAGAAGACCGAGGCGATGTTTGAGGCTTTTGCTGAGGCCGTTGAAGATCTGGGCGGCTGCTACATCACCGCCGAGGACGTGAACACCGACACCAATGACGCACTGGTCATGATGCGCAAGACCAAGCACATCTGCGGTCTGCCCCAGAACAGCGGCGACCCCTCTCCCGTTACTGCCAGAGGCGTGTTCCAGGGCATCAAGGCTACCGCCAAGGTGGCTCTGGGCAGCGATAATCTGAATGGTGTTTCCATTGCCGTTCAGGGCATGGGCAAGGTCGGCTATGATCTGTGCCGTCTGCTGCACAACGACGGCGCCAAGCTGTATATCGCCAACCGCAGCAACAAGGCCGTTCTGGACAAGGCTGCCGCCGAGTTCGGCGCCACCATCGTGCCCACCGAGCAGATCCTGGCACAGGAGTGCGACATTCTGTCCCCCAATGCCATGGGTGCCATCCTGAATCCCACCACCATCCCCAATCTGAAGTGCAAGGCCGTTGCAGGCGGCGCCAACAACCAGATCCTGGACGAGGCTTCCGGTCTGGCGCTGAAGGCTCGCGGCATCTTCTATGCTCCTGACTTCGTTATCAACGGCGGCGGCGTTATCAATGCAGCTGCTGAGGTGGACGGCCCCTATAATAAGGAAGCTGTTCTGGAAAAGGTGGATAATATTTACAACACCATCGAGCGCATCCTGACCGAGTCCAAGCAGTCCGGCGAGCCCGAGGGTGTTATCGCTACCCGTTATGCCGAATCCCTGATCTACGGTTGATGCAATAGCGAATCTTACAGATACACCTTTATATAATAATAGCTCATATTAAAGAAGAAGAGCGCGTTGCAAAATGCGCTCTGTCATTGCGAGGCCTGCGAAACAGGCCGTGGCAATCCGTTTCCCCACGCTGGAGTGTACGGATTCCCACGCAAAATGCCGCCATAAGGCGGCATTTTTGCTCGGAATGACAGGGTGTGCGGCATTTTGCAACGCGCCCTTTTATTGTGCAAGCCGATTATTTGTGTGCCGTGCGCAGAGCCTCGGTGGCCTTGGTGTCGACTACCAGCGTAGTGGGATCGATGGCAACGCCATAAACATTTCTGGCACGCTCTACAGAGACCAGACCCAGTGTCACGTCCTCCAGAACCTTGTCCACGTCGCGCTCAAAGGGATCACCGTAGCCGCCGCCGCTGGCGGTCAGACAGGTGACGGTGTCGCCGTATTCCAGAGGAATGACATCACCCATGGAGTATTCCAGCACCCGCTCGTTGGGCAGGCCTTCGTTGATGATCCACTGGCTGCAGCGGCCGGGTTGACCGCCAAACAGACCCTGCGGCGGAATGAAGGACTTCTGGGAAACGTGGGACAGCAGGCCGTCATAGCCCACGATCTTCCACTTTCTGCGCTGGGCGAAGCCGCTGC
>CAZVRM010000124.1:806-5215 GCA_964629605.1 uncultured Oscillospiraceae bacterium | reverse complement strand
GATTGCCACGGCCTGTTTCACAGGCCTCGCAATGACAGAGCACATTTTGCAACGCACCCTTCTTATATAATAAGGTGTGACAGACGGATGTGAAAAAAATGACAATATTGGCGATTGATGGACAATATTTTCGTGTTTTACGATGATGCTTGACTGTAACCGGAAAAGTAACTATCATTTACTTGTGAAATTATGACGTTCAGTCATAGAAAATGTCGATAAAGTTCGGATGAAGGATTCGGGAGAGATCGTATAAGCGGCGCCGAAGGAGAATGCGAAAGCTCTCAGGCAAAAGGACCGAATCGGGACGAAACTCTGTAAAGTGCAAAATGCACGCCGAAGGTGCAACCCGGAGCAGGTGCCGGGGAATCTCTCAGGCCAGATACGGAGGCACAAAATACCAAGGGGGTATTTTGTGCTTTTTTTGTTCGAGTTTTTCGATGAAAAACACATAAATGGAGGAGATAAACATGAGTGAATTGAAGAGAACCCAACTGTTTGACATCCATGTGGCAGCCGGCGCTACCATGGTGGATTTCGGCGGTTGGGAAATGCCCGTCCAGTATCCCACCGGCATCGTTGCTGAGCACCTGTATACCCGCAGCGACTGCAGCCTGTTCGACGTGTCCCACATGGGCCGCCTGCTGATCGAAGGCCCCGAGCGCGTCAAGTTCCTGCAGTATGTTCTGTCCAGCAACGTTCTGGCTCTGGAGCTGAACACTGCTCAGTACTGCATCATTCCCGATGAAAACGGCTACGCCATCGACGACGCATATCTGTATATGTTTGAGGAAGACAACTTCCTGCTGGTCGTCAACGCTGCCAATACCGAAAAGGACCTGGCTCACCTGCTGCCCATCGCCGAGAAGTTCGACGTGAAGATCACCGACATCACCCCCGACTGGGCTGCCATCGCCGTTCAGGGCCCCCGCAGCCGTAAGATGCTGGAAGTTCTGTCCGGCGGCGTGGCTCTGACCGAGCCCGTCAAGAACGCTCTGGGCACCGTCCAGCTGGAAGGCCATCTGGCTCTCATGGCCAAGACCGGTTACACCGGCGAGCCTCTGGGCTACGAAGTCTACGTCAAGAGCGAAGACGCTGCCTGGCTGTGGAACCGTCTGATCGAGCTGGGCGCCAAGCCCGCCGGTCTGGGCGCTCGTGACACTCTGCGTACCGAAGCCGTTCTGCCTCTGTACGGTCACGAAATGGGCAAGGATCCCTCCGGTAAGGAGATCCCCATCTTTGCCGTGCCTCTGGCCAAGTTCGCCGTCAGCTTCAACGAGCAGAAGGGCGACTTCATCGGTAAGGAAGCTCTGCTGAAGCAGCAGGCTGCCTACAAGCGCATCCGCGAGCATGATTTCAGCGACATCGCCGATCTGCCCAAGCGCGTGATGCCCATCTGCCTGGTTGACCGCGGCGTTATCCGTCCCGGCATGCCCGTCTACAAGGACGGTCAGGAAGTGGGCTGGGTCACCTCCGGCACCATGGTTCCCTACTTCAACGAGGAAGGCTCCGGTCTGTCCACCAAGATCCTGGAGAGCTCTTCCAAGCGTTCCATCGGTCTGGCTTATCTGCATTCTCCCATCCAGCGCGAGGATTACGTGGAAGTCGATGTCCGCGGCAAGCGCCTGAAGGCCGTCATCCCTCACTATCATATGCGCGTTGACGCTCCTCCCTACGCCCGTCCCATCATCTGGAAGGAGCCCGTCTCAAAAAAGTCTGAAGAGGCCGGCGACCGCCGCGCTGCCGCCCTCAAGCTGATCAAGGATGCTACCGACAACCACGAGTGGCGTCAGAAGCACTGCATCAACCTGATCCCCTCTGAGAACAGCGCTTCCCGCGCCGTCCAGCTGCTGTGCGCTTCCGACCCCGCCTTCCGTTACGCCGAGCACAAGAAGATTTCTTCCTTCTACAACCAGGAGATCTTCTACTACAACGGCACCAAGTTCATTGATCAGGTGGAGCAGCTGGTTGTCGACCAGATGCGTCAGTACTTCGGCTGTACCGAGGTTGAGACTCGCGTTATCTCCGGTCAGATGTCCAACATGGCCGTGTTCTCCTCTCTGATGGATTGGAAGAACCGTCTGAACCGCAAGCAGACTCCTCAGCGTCTGGGCTACATCATGAACAACCACATCATCAAGGGCGGTCACCTGTCTGCTCAGCCCATGGGCGCTCTGCACGATTACGTGGCAGTTGACCCCGTCACCGAGAAGCCCGCCATCGTCAACTTCCCCGTCTGCAAGGACAACATCTATAAGATCGACGTGGAAGAGACCAAGAAGGTCATCGAGAAGTTCAAGCCCGAGTTCATCATCTTCGGTAAGTCTATGGTTCTGCATAAGGAGCCCGTGGCTGCCATCCGTAAGTTCGTGGACGAGCAGGGCATCAATACCACCATCATGTACGACATGGCTCACGTGCTGGGTCTGGTTGGTGATTACTTCCAGAAGCCCTTCGAAGAGGGTGCTGAGATCGTCACCGGTTCTACCCACAAGACCTTCTTTGGCCCCCAGCGTGGTGTTGTGGCCGTCAACTATAAGGAAGACGAGCTGAAGTACGGTCTGTGGAAGACCATCGAGAGCCGCGCCTTCCCCGGCAGCGTGTCCAACCACCATCTGGGCACTCAGCTGGGTCTGCTGATGGCTGCTTACGAAATGAACTACTTCAAGGATTCTTACCAGAAGGCCGTTGTTGAGAACGCCAAGCACTTCGCCAAGGCTCTGAAGGCCGAGGGTCTGAACGTCCAGGGCGATCCCGCCAACGACTATACCGAGACCCATCAGGTCATCGTTTCCGTCGGTTACGGCACCGGTCCCGACATCGCCGACCGTCTGGAAGCCAACAACATCATCGTCAACTACCAGGCCACTCCCGATGAGGAAGCCTTCACCGCTTCCGGCGCTCTGCGTATCGGTGTCAACGAGATGACCCGCTTCGGCTTCGGCAAGGAAGAGTTCACTCAGCTGGCTCAGCTGATGGCTGACTGCATCCTGCGCAACAAGGACGTCAGCGACGACGTGGAGAAGCTGCGCGCTGCTCACACCAAGATGCAGTACTGCTTCGACGACGCCGAGTTCGAAGAGGCTCTGGGCGGCTTCCTGGGTCAGATCGGTCTGTAAAAGTTATCAATAAGACTGGGGATTGTGGATAGACTGCAATCCCTCAGTCTGCCCTTTGGGCAACCGGCTTCCTTTCCGCAAGGGAGCCAATTTGGAATGAAAAACTATTATTTTTGGAGGTAACTACTATGAATTTTCCTGCTGAACTGAAGTATTCCAAGGACCACGAGTGGGTCAAGTTTGAGGGCGACACCGCCATCATCGGCATTTCCGATTTTGCTCAGGACGCTCTGGGCGACGTGGTTTTCGTCAACCTGCCCGGCGAGGGCGATGAAGTGAACGCCGGCGAGGCTTTCGGCGATGTCGAGTCCGTCAAGGCTGTTTCCGACCTGGTTTCTCCCGTTTCCGGCACCATCGTTGCCGTCAACGAAGAGCTGGCTGACGCTCCCGAAACTCTGAACTCCGATCCCTACGGCGCCTGGATCATCAAGGTCGAGGGTGTCTCTGCTCAGGAAGAGCTGCTGGACGCTGCCGCTTACGAGGCTTTCTGCGCCGAGGAGGGCTAAACCATGGGAAGCTATGTGCCCTCCACTTTGGCGGAGCGGCAGCAGATGCTGGAGGCCATCGGTCTGAAAGATTACCGTGACCTCTATAAGGATGTGCCCGCTGAGATGTATCTGGAGGAAGGTCTGAACCTGCCCGAAGGTATGAGCGAGCTGGAAGTCCGCCGTGCCGTCTGCGACATGGCTGACAAAAACGTGGTGTTCTCCACCATTCTGCGTGGTGCCGGCGCCTACGACCATTACATCCCCAGCATTGTCAAGTATATCCCCGCCAAGGAAGAGTTCCTGACTGCCTATACTCCCTATCAGGCTGAAATGAGCCAGGGTATCCTGCAGTCCATTTTCGAGTATCAGACCATGATCTGCGAGCTGACCGGCATGGATGTTTCCAACGCCTCTGTCTACGACGGTGCTACCGCCGCCGCCGAGGCCGCCGCTATGTGCCGTGACCGCAAGCGCCGCGTCACGCTGATCTCTGCCGCTGCCAACCCCGACACCATCAACACCGTCCGTACCTACTGCTACGGTACCAACGACGAGCTGCGTGTCATCCCCGCCAAGGACGGCAAGACTGACCTGGAGGCTCTGAAGGAAATGCTGACCCCCGATGTGGCTTCCGTCTATATCCAGCAGCCCAACTTCAACGGCCTGTTCGAGGATGCCGAGGCCATCGGCGAAGCCGTTCACGAAGCCGGTGCCATGTATGTCATGGGCTGCAACCCCACCGCTCTGGGCATCATGAAGACCCCCAAGGACTGCGGCGCTGACGTTGCCGTTGGCGAGGCGC
>CAZVRM010000124.1:0-796 GCA_964629605.1 uncultured Oscillospiraceae bacterium | reverse complement strand
TGAACGCACAGGATATTAAACAACTGGCGTACCACTGCGGTGCTGACATCTGCGTGGGCGATGGCCAGCCTCTGGGTATGCCCCTGAGCTACGGCGGCCCCTACCTGGGCTTCATGGCCACCACCACCAAGCATATGCGCAAGCTGCCCGGCCGTATCATCGGTGAGACCGTTGACAGCAAGGGCGACCGCGCTTACTGCCTGGCTCTGCAGGCTCGTGAGCAGCATATCCGCCGTGAGAAGGCCAGCTCCAACATCTGCTCCAACGAAGCGCTGTGCGCCCTGATCGTGGGTGTGTACTGCTCTGCCGTCGGCCCCGACGGTCTGGCTTCCGTTGCCACTCAGTCCATGTCCAAGGCTCATTATCTGGCCAAGGAACTGTGCAAGATCCCCGGTATCTCCATGAAGTACACCGGCGAGTTCTTCCATGAGTTCGTGGTCGAGATGCCCAAGGTCGACAAAGTGCTGAAGGCACTGGAAGAGGCCGGCATTCTGGGCGGTCTGCCTGTTGAGGGCGGCGTGCTGTGGTGCGCTACCGAGAAGGCCGGCAAGGCTATTCTGGACAAGACTGTTGCCATCGTGAAGGAGGTGTGTGCAAAATGAAGCTGATTTTCGAGAGAAGCGTGCCCGGTCGTCATCTGGACCTGCTGCCCGCCTGCGATGTGGAGCTGGTGGAGCTCCCCGCCGCTCTGAAGCGTGAAGTTGCACCCGCCCTGCCTGAGGTCAGCGAGTCTGAGCTGTCCCGCCACTACACCGAGCTGAACAAGCGCGTTCACGGTGTCAACTCCGGCTTCTAT
>CAZVRM010000123.1:0-5217 GCA_964629605.1 uncultured Oscillospiraceae bacterium | reverse complement strand
AAGCGGCTCTTTCGAGCCGCTTTTTTAAAAATCATCGGTTTTATTTGCCCAGAATCAGATCCACAACGGTCTGGCGCAGGGCTTCCCGCTCCAGCATGGCGGGGGTGAGAGCCTCCTTGACGGCCTCTTCGGTGGCGCCGTACTGCTCAGCCAGGAAGGTGGCGGTACGGGACAGGATCTCCTCGTCCAGAACGATGTTTTCGGCCTTGGCGACCTCCTTCAGCAGGATGTCCAGACGCAGGCGATGGACGGCGCTGGCGCGGGCGGTCTGGTCGTAGTCGGCCTCGCTCATCTTCATCTGCTCCAGATACTGCTCCAGGGTGCTGCCCTGGCTTTCCAGACGCTCGCAGAAGTCCAGGGTCAGGGTATCCATTTCCTTCTGGATCATGCTTTCGGGCAGGATGCAGTCCATCTGACCGGCGGCCTGGGACAATACCTGCTCTTCCACCTGCACCCGATGGCGATCCATCTTGTCCTGCAGGATGCTCTCCTTGACCCCTGCCCGGAGGGTGGCCATGTCACACTCAAAATACTCCTGCGCAAAGGCCTCGTTGACCTCGGGAGCCTCCATGACGAAGACCGTCTTGGCGGTCACATGGAAGGTGGCGTTCTGACCGGCCAGCTCGGCGGCGTATTCCTTGGGGAAGGTGACAGGCACATCCCGCTTTTCACCGGCGCGCATACCCACGATGCCCTCTTCCAGGGCGGGCAGGAAGGTCTTGCTGCCCAGCACCAGCACATAATCCTCGGCGTGGCCGCCGGGGACGGGCTTGCCGCTCTCCAGCGTGGCTTCCAGATCCAGACGGACGGAGTCGCCGTTCTGGGCGGGACGGTACACCACAGATTCCTTACCGGCGCGGCGGGCGTATTCCTCGATCAGCAGATCCACCTCGCTGTCCTCCACCTCGGGGGCGGGGATGTGGACGCGGATCTTCTTGTAGTTGCCCAGCTTGACTTCGGGATACCGATCCAGCAGGGCGGTGAACTTCAGACCCTCGGGGCCGGTGGAGCATTCGGTGATTTCGGGATAGCCCACGGTGTCCAGCTGTTCTTCCTTGGCAATCTCATCCAGTGCCTGGGCGCAGCACTGCTGGGCGGCCTGGGGATAGAAGAACTCCTGCCCCAGCTTTTCCTCGGCCTGCTCACGGGTCACCTGACCCTTGGGAACGCCGTCGATCTCCAGCTGAGGCTTGCACAGCTGATAGGCGGCCTCCAGCGCCACGGAAAAATCTTCGGGGCTGACGGTGACGGTCAGCTGATACTTACGGTTGTCGGTCTGGATACATTCCAGCAATTGCTTGTTCATGCATGATTACTCCTTGTAATTTATACGAATATTAACACGAAAAGTTTTCTTAATTGTAGCGCTTCCGCAGGAACTTACCGGCACGCAGGTCGGTCTGCACGCCGTTTTCCATGGCTACGCCGCCACCGATGACCACATGATGCACGCCCTGGCTCAGCTGGATGGAATCCAGATAGGTGGCACGGGGGCCGATGGTCTCAGGGTCGAAAACGGTGATGTCGGCCACCTTGCCCACCTGCAGACGACCCCGGTCGGTCATGCCGATCATGTCGGTGCCCTTGGAGGTGACGCGGCGGACGGCCTCTTCCAGAGAGCACAGTTTGTGCTCCCGGGCGCGGCGGAAGAACTCGGAAATGGCGGCATAGGAACGGGGATGGGGCTTGCCGGGAACCTTCTCGGGGTCGCCGGGATAGGAATAGCCGTCCGAGCCGATGCCCACGTCCTTGGACAGGAAGTACAGCATATCCTCTTCGCTCATGACGAAGAAGATACAGCCGGCGCGAGCCTGGGTGCGCTCCAGAACCACCGCAGCCGCTTCGGCGTAGTCGGTGGTGTGCAGCAGCTCTTCGGCCACCTGCCGCAGGGACTTGCCCACGATCTCCGGCCACAGGCCGCCGTCGGAATTGAACAGGCAGGTTTCGGCACGCTCGGCGTTGAAATAGTGGCTGCGGATGCCCTCGATGACCTCCTGCCGGCGTGGGCCTGCCAAAAAGTCCACAACGGCCTTGCCGCCGCCTTCCTGACTCCACTTGGGGCAGCGGATGGTCAGGCTGGTGCAGGAGGCGGTGAAGGGGTACATATCGGCGGTGACGTTGACGCCCTCAGCCTTGGCCTTTTCCAGAATGGCCCACACTTCGGGTGCGCGGCCGTGGACGCGGAAGTTGTCCACCTTCAGATGGGACACATGAACGTGTACGCCCGAGGTACGGCCTACGCTCAGCAGCTCCTCAATGGCCTCGTCGATGTGCAGACCCTCGTTGCGCATATGGCAGGGAACAAGGCCGTCAAATTCCTTGACCACCTTGCCCAACTCCCGCAGCTCTTCGGCAGAAGCAAAGAAACCGGGAGAATATTCCAGACCCAGAGAAAGACCCCATGCGCCGTCCTGCAGATCTCTCCGCAGCAGCGCCTTCATCTGCTCCAGCTCTTCGGCGGTTACCTGACGGTCTTCGTAGCCGATGGTACCGGCGCGCAGGCTGCCGTGACCCACCAGAATGGCCTGGTTGACGGCCATCTCATAGCCGCCCTCCTCAAATTTTTTCACGAAATCGTTGAAGGATTCAAAATACCAGCGGCTCTCGGTGGCGTCCTCCAGATCGGCGGAGGTCTTTTCCATCCGCTCGGGCAGGGCGGGGAAGGGGCTGGAGCCGCACTGGCCGCTGACTTCGGTAGTCACGCCCTGGTACAGCTTGGAAGCGCTGCTGCTGTCCCGACGGAAAGCGGTGTCCGAGTGGGAATGGGCGTCAATGAAGCCGGGGGCGACCATCAGCCCGGAAGCATCCAGCTCCTTTACAGCCTGCAGATGCTGCAGATCGCCGATGTGGGTGATGATGCCGTCTTTTACAGCAACATCCGCTTTATAACGGGGCGCACCGGTGCCGTCGATGACCGTGCCGCCGCGAATGATCAGATCCTGCATAAAATCCTCCTTTTTCGGTGGAAAGCTCATATCTAAACTATTATAACGGTTTTTTGCGCCGTGTGCAATATAAAAAAGCCCGTCATTCGGCAGAATGACAGGCTTACGGATGATTATTTGAATAATTGTCCCTTGTGCTTGTCCAGCGTGCTCCACAGCAGCTGTCCCAGCAGGCCGCAGGAAAGCACCTCGCCCACACCTACGGTGAGCATCAGCCAGGGGATCCCGCCGGGGATACCGTAGGCATAGGTCAAAACAGGGGGGATGATGAGGATGTTGGCAAAAATGGGCGGCAGACAGGCCAGCCAGCGGTTTTTTCGCAGCAGTCGGGTGCCGATGGCACCCAACAGGGTGGCCAGCGAGCCGAAGATCACGTCCCAGATGACGCCGCCAGCCAGAAGGTTGGACAGCAGACAGCCGATAAACAGTCCCGGTACAGCGGCGGGGGTGAAACAGGGCAGAATGGTCAGCGCCTCGCTCAGCCGCAGCTGGATGGCTCCCGAATCCAGGCCGAGGGCGGCTGCAAGCATGGTGAGCAGCACATAGACGGCGGCGATGGCGCCGCTCTGGGTCAGCAGGGAGGTCTTGTTGTGTTTTTTCATACGCACTCCTTAGTTTTGTTTTAGGTGAGGATGGTTCCGAACTCACCGACGGGTATAGGCTGCCCCCGTCCGGGCGGAATAACTTTGTTATTATATCCCGGCTGCCCCACGCCGTCAAGTGCGGGTTCGCAGGGAATTCATTGCATTTTGTCCTGTGGTGGGGTAAAATACAGCCAAGAGGAGATGAACATTATGCATCGTATGCGCAAATTGTTGTTTGTTGTCAATCCCCATGCGGGCAAGGCCGCCATTCGCGGTCAGCTGCTGCGCATTATGGATACCTTTGTACGGGCGGGCTGGATGCCCACCGTTTATATCAGCCAGCGGTCGGGCGAGCTGCCTGCACTGGTAGCGCGGGAAGCCCCCAATTATGATCTGGTGGTGTGCTCGGGCGGTGACGGCACCCTCAACGAGACCCTCAACGGCCTGATGCAGCTGGAGTGCTGTCCGCCGCTGGGGTATATCCCGGCCGGTACCACCAACGACTTTGCTGCGTCGCTTGGTATTCCCAAGACCATGGTCAAGGCCGCACAGGGCGCGGTGGACGGCGTGCCGGTGAGCGTGGACGTGGGCAAGTTCGGCGGGCGGTATTTTGCCTATGTGGCGGCCTTCGGCGCCTTTACCGACGTGACCTACGTCACATCCCAGCAGACCAAGAATACGCTGGGTAAGCTGGCCTATCTGGTGGAGGGCGCCCAGCGGCTGTCCTCCCTCAAGACCTATCCCATCCATCTGGAATATGACGGCGGCGAGACCGACGGCGAGTTTTTGGTGGGACTGATCAGCAACAGCAGCTATGTGGCAGGCTTGCCGGTGGGACGGTGGATCGATACCTCCATGAGCGATGGTTTGATGGAAGTGACCCTGGTGCGCAAGCCCAATCTGATGATCGAGCTGACTCGGGTAGCCTCCAATCTGGTGCTGGGAGAGCTGGATCCCGAACTGATCTTTACCGTCAAGACCAAGCGGCTGCGGATCACCTCCCCCGAACCCATCCCCTGGACGCTGGACGGAGAGTACGGCGGCTCGCCCTCCACGGTGGAGATTGAAAACCTGCATCGGGCGCTGACCATCCACCTGCCGGTGGAGAGCCTGCGGCCGGAGAAATAAATCCAAACCTTGTCATTGCGAGGGTCACAGGCCCGTGGCAATCCGTTCTCTTGATAAAGATGTAAGATGCGGATTCCCACGTCGCTGCGCTCCTCGGAATGACAGAATGAAAGACCATTTCAGGGAGGATGCATCATGACTGACCTTCAGACCTTACAGCAGTATATTGACGAGGCCCAATCCATAGTCTTTTTTGGCGGCGCAGGCGTATCCACCGAATCGGGCGTGCCCGATTTCCGCAGTGTGGACGGCCTTTACAATCAAAAGTGGAAATATCCCCCCGAAACCATTTTGAGCCACAGCTTTTTTATGGCGCATACGGGAGAGTTTTACGAATTTTACAAGGAAAAGATGCTGGTTTTGGAGGTGCAGCCCAACGCTGCCCACAAAAAGCTGGCAGAACTGGAGGCGGCAGGCAAGCTGACCGCCGTCATCACCCAGAATATCGACGGTCTTCATCAGGCGGCGGGCAGCAAAAACGTGCTGGAACTGCACGGCTCGGTGCACCGCAATTATTGCCGCCGCTGCAGGAAGTTTTTTGATGCCCGGCACATGAAAAA